>NZ_JBHWKO010000011.1:0-254882 GCF_042731035.1 Streptomyces sp. NPDC059895 | reverse complement strand
CCGAAAGCCCCGCCTCGATCCCCTCCGCCACACCAGCATCCTACGAGCCAACAGAACTCAGAAACCGAGGAGTTATTTTTCGACAGCCCCCTGGGGCCGCCGCAACGAGGCATTCGCCTACGGCAGACAAGAAAGAGCGCCGAAAGACTGGATAGCTGCGTGATGACTATGTCAACGTACAACGTCCTGCAAATAATCCAGGCCAGACAGTGCTGATGCTCGACTGCGATCACATTTCCGGAACCACAAGGAATGAGCATCGTGCGGGCTGCCCTGTTGGCATGGCTCCTGTTTGAGAGGCCCGTCTGTCTGAACCTGCCCTCCGATCTGCCCGAATCGCCTCCCCCATTCTCTTTGGCCTTGGTGGATTTAACGCCTGGATCAGCCAAACGGCAGGCAACTACCTGGCGGTCTCCACCGGCCTCTGTGTCCGTTTCTGCGCGGCCGGCCATTTTGGTGAAAATCTCTTGCAACGGGACTGCCGCGGCGATCGTGTCGTCCTGGCGCACGTGGCACGGAATCTCGGCGCCACAACTCGGCAGGTGGCACCCAGGCCCTCGGGATTCCCGAGCGCCTCGTCACGGCGAATGCCGACCGGCTCACGGATGACGGTCTGCTGACGGTCACATCGGACAGCGTGCCCGGAACCCCGCGCTCGTACCTTCTTCCCTCCGGCTACGGCCCGGCCGAGCGGACATCGGGTACGTGGTGCGGTGCGAAACATAGCCGACGATCGCCGGTTAGCCAAACCGGCGATCGACGCGACCATCGAAGTGTTCGCGTTCGGCTGTGCTTGGCGGTGGAGCCGTCGCGTTCGCAGAGACAGCCAGCGAGACATGCATGCAGTTGTCGGTGTTCTCTCACTGCTGTCCGAAATTCGATTTCTGTTATTCGCGCCAGTGTTTCAACCGTGGATTGTTGACTCGACCAATGAGTTGGCGCGACGCGTAGCTGATCACATCGCGCGTCCGGTTGAGGAAAATCGTTGATTCCAGTCGATATGGCCATTGTCCGTAGCTCTCGTCTCGAAAATATGGTTTCGCCGGCGACGTATCGGTACGCCGATGATGAAGCGCTGACGGTCAGGGAGGTCGCTGCTTGGTTGCGGGTATCTAGGAACACGGTATTTGCATTGCTTCGCACCCGAGATATCGAATCATTTACCGTCGGTCGAAGTCGTCGAATCCTGGCTTCTGATGTGCGTGTCTACATGGAGCAGCGAAAGGGGCATGAGTAATGGCAAAACGTCGCCCGAATGGGGCCGGAATGGATCCGGTGAAGAGGTCTGACGGTCGCTACGCTGCACGCGTGTACGTCCTTCAATCGGACGGGGGAAGTCGGGCGAAATGGGTGTACTCGCGATCCTATGAAGAGTGTATACGTAAGCGAGATGCTCTTCTTAGTAAAACGCGCGACAGTATCCCTGTACCGTCGAGGGATATGAAAGTTGCCGAATGGCTTGACTATTGGTTGGAAAACATAGTGCTCGCAGAGCACCCGTACACCACCTTTGCTGGTTACGAGCAGTGTGTGCGCTTGCATCTTAAGCCCCGGCTGGGGACTAAGCGATTGAATGGTCTTTCCATCGCTGACGTGCGGTCCTTCAAGAACGCCATGCTGAGATCGAAGGGTGCCAGTACGACCAAGAGGGCACTCGTGCCGCTCAGGTCGGCCCTCACCGCGGCGATGAAGGAAGACCTGCTTACGCGGAATGTCGCTCAGTTGGTGGACTTCCCTGAAGTTGAGGTGGGCGACTATGAGCCCTGGTCCCATAGTGAGGCCATTACATTTTTCCGTGCCGCGCGGGCGCACTGGCTGTATGCCGGCTTTCTCTTCGCCCTTATTATGGGGCTCCGCCGAGGTGAAGTCCGTGGCCTGCGTTGGTCGGATGTCGACCTTGAGAAGCGCACCCTACGGGTGCACGCGCAGAGTCAACGGATCAAGGTCCCTGGCCGACCCATTGTGGATGTGGATTACAAGCCCAAGGGTAAAGGTCGAAAGAAGCATAAAGGCTTGATCGGCCTGCCTGAGGTACTGATCTTGCCTTTGCAGGAACAGCGGGAGAGGCAGAAATGGCAGCGCCTGCGGGCCGGCGCCACTTGGGTTGAGAATGACTATGTGTTCACCGGCGACAAGGGGCAGCCGATGAACAAGGATGCTCTGGCGGGTGCCTTCAGGCGTCTCTGTATCAAGTTGGGCCTCAGAGTCATCCGACTGCACGACCTGCGTCATGGCGCGTCGAGCCTCCTGGCTGACACCGGTGCCAAGCCGCACGAAGCGCAGGCCATCATGGGGCATAGCCACGTTGACACCACCATGTCGGTCTACACGCATGCTGCCCTGCAGGCTCAACGCGACGCGCTGGACAGGGTCGGTGCCCTGCTCGGAGCTCACGGAACTGATGTCAACAATTGATGTCAGCGGTACGAGCCCATCGATGGGGTGTGGTCCATGGCCAGCATATTCGGTGGCCTGTAGCGTCCTCTGCATGAAGATCCTCATCAGCGCCGACATGGAGGGCGCCACCGGCGTCACCTGGCCGGCCGACGTGCTGCCGGGGACGCCGCAGTGGGAGCGCTGCCGTGCCCTGTTCACCTCGGACGTCGACGCCGCCGTCCGCGGCTTCTACGACGGCGGCGCCGACGAGGTCCTGGTCAACGAGGCGCACTGGACCATGCGCAACCTGCTCCTCGAACGGCTCGACGAGCGGGCGCAGATGCTCACCGGGCGGCACAAGGCGCTGTCCATGGTGGAGGGGGTCCAGCACGGCGACGTCGACGCCGTCGCGTTCGTCGGCTACCACGCCGGCGCCGGCATGGAAGGCGTCCTCGCCCACACCTATCTCGCCAACTCCATCACCGGGGTGTGGCTGGACGGCGTACGGGCCAGCGAGGGGCTGCTCAACGCGCGGGTCGTCGCCGAGTACGGGGTGCCGGTGGTGCTGGTCACCGGGGACGACGTGGCCTGCGAGGACGCGCTCGGGTACGCGCCGGAGGCGCTGAAGGTGGCGGTCAAGGACCATGTGTCGCGGTACGCGGCCGTGTGCCGGACGCCGGCCCGCACCGCGGCCGACATCCGCGCGGCCGCCCGGGAGGCGGCACGGCTCGCCGTCCGTCACGAGCCGGTGCAGGCCGGGCCGTTCACGGTCGCCGTCGAGTTCGACGCCGAACACCTGGCGATGGCCGCCACCGTCGTACCGGGCGTCGCCCGGACCGGCGAGCGCAAGGTGGCGTACACCAGCGGCACCATGTACGAGGGGATCCGCACGTTCAAGGCGGTCACGACGGTCGTCTCGGCCGCGATGGAGGAGCAGTATGGCTGACGCCCGGGCGTACGACGAGGTCGTGGGGTTCACCTCCGACCTCATCCGGATCGACACCACCAACCGGGGCGGCGGGGACTGCCGGGAGCGGCCCGCCGCCGAGTACGCGGCCGCGCTGCTCGCGGAGGCGGGCGTCGAACCGACCCTCCTCGAACGCACCCCGGGCCGCACCAACGTCGTCGCGCGGATCGAGGGCACCGACCCGTCCGCCAACGCGCTGCTCCTCCACGGTCACCTCGACGTCGTACCCGCCGAGGCCGACGACTGGACCGTGCACCCCTTCTCCGGCGAGGTGCGCGACGGGGTCGTGTGGGGCCGGGGCGCGGTCGACATGAAGAACATGGACGCGATGATCCTCGCCGTCGTCCGCTCCTGGGCCCGCACCGGCGTCCGCCCCCGGCGCGACCTCGTCGTCGCCTTCACCGCCGACGAGGAGGCCAGCGCCGAGGACGGCGCCGGCTTCCTCGCCGACGCGCACCCCCACCTCTTCGAGGGCTGCACGGAGGCCATCGGCGAGTCCGGCGCGTTCACCTTCCACGACGGCGCCGGACGCGAGATCTACCCCATCGCGGCGGGCGAACGCGGCACCGGCTGGCTCCGGCTGACCGCGCGCGGCCGGGCCGGGCACGGCTCCAAGGTCAACCGGGAGAACGCGGTGACCCGCCTCGCCGCCGCGATCACCCGCATCGGCGAGCACGAGTGGCCGCCGCGCCTCACCCCGACCGTGCGGGCCGCGCTCACCGAACTCGCCGGCCTCTACGGCATCGACCCCTGCCTCGACGACGTCGACGCCCTGCTGGACAAGCTCGGGCCGGCCGCCCAGCTGGTCGAGGCGACCGTCCGCAACAGCGCCAACCCGACCATGCTGGACGCCGGTTACAAGGTCAACGTGATCCCCGGGGAGGCCGTCGCCCACGTCGACGGACGGTTCCTGCCGGGCGGCGAGGACGAGTTCCGCGCCACCCTCGACGACCTCACCGGCCCCGACGTCGACTGGGAGTACGTCCACCGCGAGGTCGCCCTCCAGGCACCCCTGGACTCGCCCACGTTCGCCGGGATGCGCGCCGCCGTGGCGGAGTTCGCGCCCGAGGGGCACGTGGTGCCGTACTGCATGTCCGGCGGCACGGACGCCAAGCAGTTCTCGCGGCTCGGGATCACCGGCTACGGCTTCGCGCCGCTGCGGCTGCCCGAGGGCTTCGACTACCAGGCCCTCTTCCACGGCGTCGACGAACGCGTCCCCGTCGACGCCCTCCACTTCGGCGTCCGCGTCCTCGACCGCTTCCTGCGGACGGCCTAGGCGAGCGGGGGAGAACGTGCAGATCCTGCCGTACGGCTCCTGGCCCTCGCCCCTCGACGCGGGCCTCGCCGCCGCGCACGACGGGCGCCCCGAGTACGTCGGCTTCGTCGGCGACGAGGTGTGGTGGACGGCGCCCCGGCCCACCGAGGGCGGCCGGCGCACCCTCGTGCGGCGGCGCACGGACGGCGGCGAGGAACCGGTCCTGCCCGCGCCCTGGAACGTCCGCAGCCGGGTCCTGGAGTACGGCGGCCGGCCCTGGGCCGGCGTGCCGCACGGGGGACGGCCCCTCGTGGTGTTCACGCACTTCGACGACCAGCGGCTGTACGCGTTCGAACCCGGCGGCACACCCCGTCCGCTGACCCCGCTCTCGGCGGTGGGCGGCGGACTGCGCTGGGCGGAGCCCCGGGTGCTGCCGGAGCGGGGCGAGGTGTGGTGCGTGCTGGAGGAGTTCACCGGCGACGGGCCCACCGACGTCCGCCGCGTCCTGGCCGCCGTACCGCTGGACGGATCGGCCGCGGACGACCGGCGGGCCGTGCGCGAACTCACCGACGGGCGGCGGCGGTTCGTCACCGGGGCGCGGCTGACCCCGGACGGGCGGCGGGCCGCCTGGCTGGCCTGGGACCATCCGCGGATGCCGTGGGACGGCACCGAGGTCGTCGTCGCCGAGGTCGGCGCCGACGGGACCTTCGGCCCGGAACGCGTCGTGGCGGGCGGGCCGCGGGAGTCGGTGGCCCAGGTCGACTGGTCGGCGGACGGCCGTCTGCTCTACACCAGCGACCGCACGGGCTGGTGGAACCTGTACCGCGACCACGAGCCGGTCTGCCCCCGCGAGGAGGAGTTCGCCGGTCCCCTGTGGAAGCCGGGCCTGTCCTGGTTCGCCCCGCTGGACGGCGGGTTCGTCGCCGTCCTCCACGGCCGCGGACCGGTTCGGCTCGGCGTCCTCGACCCGGAGACCGGCGAGGTCGTCGACGCGGCCGGGCCGTGGACCGAGTTCGCGCCCACGCTCGCCGCGCGCGGCGAACAGGTCGTCGCCGTCGGCGCCAGCCCGCGCAGCGCCCACGAGGTGGTCGAGCTGGGCGTCCGGACGGGCCGCGCCCGGGTCGTCGGCGCCGCCCACGACGACACCGTCGACCCGGCCTACTACCCGGAACCCCGGATCCGCACCTTCGCCGGCCCCGACGGCCGGGAGGTGCACGCCCACGTCTACCCGCCCCACCACCCCGGCTGCGCCGCCCCGGACGCCGAGCTGCCCCCGTACGTGGTGCGGGCGCACGGCGGGCCCACCGACCGCTCCCCGCTCGTGCTGGACCTGGAGATCGCCTACTTCACCTCCCGCGGCATCGGCGTCGCCGAGGTGAACTACGGCGGGTCGACCGGCTACGGCAGGGAGTACCGGGACCGGCTGCGGGAGCAGTGGGGCGTGGTCGACGTCGAGGACTGCGCGGCCGTCGCCCTCGCCCTCGCCGACGAGGGCACCGCCGACCGGCGGCGGCTGGCGATCCGCGGCGCCAGCGCGGGTGGCTGGACCGCCGCCGCCTCCCTGATCTGCACCGACGTCTACGCCTGCGGCACGCTCGCCTACCCGGTCCTCGACCTGGTGGCCTGGGCGACGGGCGGCACCCACGACTTCGAGTCCCGCTACCTCGACACCCTCGTCGGGCCGCTCGCCGAGGTGCCCGCCCGCTACGCCGAACGCTCGCCCGTCGAGCACGCCGACCGGATCGGCGTGCCGTTCCTGCTGCTCCAGGGCCTGGACGACCCGATCTGCCCGCCCGCCCAGGCCGAACGCCTGCTGGCCCGCCTCGCGGGACGCCGGGTGCCGCACGCCTACCTCGCCTTCGAGGGGGAGGGGCACGGCTTCCGGCGGGCCACGACGATGGTGCGCGCCCTGGAGGCCGAGCTCTCCTTGTACGCTCAGGTGTTCGGGCTGCGTCCGCCCGGCATCCCGACCCTGGAGTTCACACAGTGAAGGACCTCGTGCGGCCCACCCGGCTCGCCCCCGGCGCCCGGGTCGCGGTCGTCGCGCCCAGCGGACCCGTCGTCGAGGAACGGCTCCAGGCCGGTCTCGACGTCCTGCGCGGCTGGGACCTCGACCCGCGGGCCGCCCCCCATGTGCTGGACCGCCACGGTGAGCTGGACCACCTCGCCGGCACCGACGCGGACCGGGCCGCCGACCTCCAGCGGGCCTGGTGCGACCCGGCCGTCGACGCGGTCGTCTGCGCGCGCGGCGGCTACGGGGCCCAGCGCGTGGTCGACCTGCTCGACTGGGACGCGATGCGGGCGGCCGGCCCCAAGGTGTTCGTCGGCTTCAGCGACGCGACCACGCTCCACGAGGCGTTCGCCGTCCGCCTCGGCCTGGTCACCCTGTACGGGCCCGTCGCCGCCGGCGTCGACCTAGCCAAGAACGCCCGCGCCCAGGACCACCTGAAGGCCACCCTGTTCGCCCCGGAGACCGTCCGCACGCTCACCTCCTCCGGTACCGGCCTGGCACCCGGCCGAGCCCGGGGCGTCACCCTCGGCGGCTGCCTCACCCTGCTCGCCACCGGCCAGGGCACCCCGCACACCCGGCCCGGCGCCCGCGGCGGGCTGCTCCTGCTGGAGGACGTGGGGGAGCAGCCCTACCGCGTGGACCGCACGCTCACCCAGCTGCTGCGCACCGGCTGGCTGGACGGCGTCGCGGGCGTCGCGCTCGGCTCCTGGGACCGCTGCGGGCCCTACGAGCGGCTGCGCCCGGTCCTCGCCGACCGGCTCGGCGGGCTCGGGGTGCCCGTCGTCGAGGAGCTCGGCTTCGGTCACTGCGAGGGAGCGCTGACCGTGCCCTTCGGGGTGCACGCCGAACTGGACGCCGACGCGGGCACGCTCACCCTCGACGAGCCCGCCCTGCGGTGACCGAGGGCCGCGTCACCCCGCGGGGCGGACGGTGATCCGGCGACAGGACCCGAGCCCGGCGACAGGACCCGAGCCTGGCGGCGGAGCGCCACGACCGCCCCCGTCGTAGGCTGGGCCGGTGCCGCACACCGCTTCCCGCTACCTCGCCGAGGGCCCCCGCGTAGGCATACGCCACTTCACCTACGCGGACGGTGCCGAGTTCACCGCACGGGTCCGCGAGAGCAAGGACCTGCACCACCCGTGGCTGTTCCCGCCGGCCACCGCCCACGCCTACACCGCGTACGCGGGCCGGCTCATCGAGGACCCCACCAAGGCCGGCTTCCTGGTGTGCACGTCGGCCGACGACGCCATCGCCGGCTTCATCAACATCAACAACATCGTCGAGGGCGGCTTCCAGTGCGGTGCGCTGGGCTACGGCGCCTTCGCGCACGCCGCCGGACGCGGACTGATGCGCGAGGGGCTCGACCTCGTGGTGGGCCACGCCTTCGGGCCGATGCGACTGCACCGGCTGGAGATCAACGTGCAGCCCGGCAACGCCGCCTCCATCGCCCTCGCCCGGGCCTGCGGCTTCCGCCGGGAGGGCTTCTCCCCGAAGATGATCTACATCGACGGGGACTGGCGGGACCACGAGCGGTGGGCGCTCACCGTCGAGATGTGGACCTCCCGGCCTTCCGGTTGACCCCCATGGTGTCGATCTCCATGGTGCCCCGGACGATGACGATGACGATGACGATGACGATGACGACGACGATGACGACGCCGAGGACGACGCCGAGGACGACGACGACACCCAGCGGTGCCCGCGTCACGTCCGGCGGCGGTCGGCGGTCTCGGCGTACTCGTAGACCGAACCGTCCGGGTGCAGGGCGATCAGGTTGCGGCCCACCGGCGTCGCCAACGGCCCGGCGAGCACGTTCGCGCCCAGCTCGGTGAGCCGCTTGTACGCCTCGTCGACGTCCGTGACGGCGATCGTCGCCGTCACCTTGCGCAGCACCTCGAGCTCGCTCTCCGGCCCGCTCATCAGCAGGAAGCAGCCGACCGCCGCCACCTGCACACCACCGCGCTCGAACCGCAGCGCCGGGGCGCCGGCCAGACGCTCGTAGAAGGGGACGGCGGCCTCGAGATCGTCGACGCAGACACGCAGCGTGGCTCCCAGGATGTCCATGGCGAGGAGCCTAGTGGGGGCGGCCCGCGCGGGAGAATCCTTCACACCATCCCCGCGCCGTCCGGCCACCCCGCGCCGTCCGACCGTCCGCCTGCGGTGCCGCGCACGTCGGCCGTCCGCCTGCGGTGCCGCGCACGTCGGCCGTCCGCCTACGGTCCCGCGGCCTGCGCCGCCCGCCCGCGCCCGGTGTCCACGCCCGGAACGCCTCGCGCGGCGCCGGTGACCTGGACCGGGTGCGGACGGGTGGGCACGAGCGCGTCGGCCGCGCGTACGGCGTGGGCCAGGGTCGCCAGCCCGCCCCCGTCCGCGACCTGGTCGAGGCGCGGGAACTCGTACCGCTCCTCGGCGGCGGCGTGCGCCAGCACGTCCCGGTGCAGGGCCGCGAGCAGACCGGGGAACGCGGGCGAGTCCGGGTCCACGGCGTCCAGGCGGGCCAGCGCCCGCCCGGCCCGCGCCTCCTCCGCGATCCGCCTCCCGGCGAGGCGCGCACCGCCGCGCAGGTGCCTGCGCACGAAGGGATGGACGATCTCCTCCTCGACGGTCTCGTGCACCGCGAGCAGCCGGACGAGGTCCTGGAAGGCCCGCCTGCGCTCCTCGCCCCCGGCCCGCGCCACTTCCTCGAACAGCCTCCGGATGCGCGCGTGCTGCTCCATGAGCAGCCACACCACGTCGCTTCGCTCGGACATCGACCTGAGCTCTCTCGTGAGACGGTGAACCGCGGTTGCCGGGAGCACGACACCACCGGCCGCCGGGTGCCCCGCGGCGCGCCGGCGTTACCCGCCCGACGCCCCGGGTACCCGGATTCCATGGAACGCATCGATCACCTGGAGCATCTGGACAAGCATCTCGTCGACGAACTGGCGCAGGTGGCACGCGAGACCATCCGCGAGGAACTGCGCGAGCAGACCCGCAAGCAGCGCCGCACGGCCATGCTGTACGCCGCGTCCGGCGCCCTCGCCCTGTACGCGGGCGCTGCCGTCGCGCTCGCCGTCGGGCTGGGGCTCGCCACGGGCCTGCCCGACTGGGCCGCCGCGCTGATCACCGCGGCGATCCTCGGCGTCCTGGCGTACGTACTGCGCGGCGCCGCCCGGCCGCACCGGCACCCGGCCCACCACGAGGCCGACGCGTCGACCCCGCAAGGCCCCACGGCCGCCGGGGTGACCCCCACCGGGCCGGCCGGCGGTCTCGGCATGCCGTACCCGCCGATGCCGCCCACCCCGCCCGCCGCGGCACCCCGACCCGGTGACACCGACCCCGGGTCGCCGCACCACCGGGCGTGATGCCGGGTGCGGACGCGCGGCACGGCGGCGGACGGCCGGGGACGGGCCGTGGTGGTGACCGGGGCGAGCGGTGGCGTCGGCCGGGCCACGGCCCGTGCCTTCGCCGCGCGCGGCGACCGGGTCGCCCTCCTGGCCCGGGGCCGTGAGGGCCTCGCCGCCGCGGCGGACGACGTGCAGCGCACCGGCGGTGAGGCGCTCGTCGTGAGCGTCGACATGTCCGACGCCAAGGCGGTCGAGGACGCGGCGCAGAAGGTCGCCGACGCCTTCGGCCGCATCGACGTATGGGTCAACAACGCCTTCTCCGGCGTGTTCGCCCCCTTCAGCGAGATCACCCCCGACGAGTTCCGCCGGGTGACCGAAGTGACCTACCTGGGCTATGTGTTCGGCACGCGCGCCGCCCTGCGCCACATGCTGCCGCGCGACCGCGGCACGATCGTGCAGGTCGGCTCCGCGCTCGCCTACCGCGGGGTGCCGCTGCAGTCGGCGTACTGCGGGGCCAAGCACGCCATCCAGGGGTTCAACGAGTCGCTGCGCTGCGAACTGCTGCACGGCGGCAGCCGGGTGCGGACCACGATGGTGCAGCTGCCCGCCGTCAACACCCCCCAGTTCGACTGGGTGGTGAACCGCATGCCGGGACGGCCCCGGCCCGTGGCGCCCGTGTACCAGCCGGAGGTCGCCGCGCGGGCCGTCGTGCACGCCGCGGGACACGCGCGGCGGCGGGAGTACTGGGTGGGCGCCTCCACCGCGGCGACCCTGCTCGCCAACGCCGTCGCCCCCGGGTTCCTCGACCGCTACCTGGCCCGGACGGGCTTCGACGCGCAGCAGGAACCGCGGGACCGGCACGGCCGGGAGACGGAGTCCGCGGCCGGCGGGCCCGGCAACCTGTGGAGCCCGGCCGACGGCCCCCACGGACACGCCTTCGGCGCGCACGGCCGCTTCGACGAGGAGTCCGTCACCCGGGACCCGCAGGAGTGGCTGTCGCGCAACCGGAACCGGATGGGCGCCGGACTGCTGGCCGCGGGCGTGGGCGCGGCGGTCACCGCGAGCCTGCGGCGACGCGACCGGGGCTGACACGCGGTGCTGACACGCGGTCCGCGGTCCCGGACCCCGCCCGACATGCGGCGCTGACACGCGGTCCCGGACCCCGCCCGACATGCGGCGCTGACACGCGGTCCCGGACCCCGCCCGACACGCGGCGCTGACACGCGGTCCCGAACGACGCCCGACACGCGGCGCTGACACGCGGCGCCCGAACCGCGCCCGCCGGGCGGCCCCCGAACCGCCCTGGCCGAGGCACCTGCGCCGACGTGCCACGTGCGGGCGGGGCCGGACCCGCGCGTGCCACGGGCGGCCGTGCGGGCGGGGCCGGACCCGCGCCCCGGTGCCCGCCGCGGGCCCGGCGAACCGGCGGACGTGCGTCCCCCGCGCCCGGGCCCCGGACGTTTGGCGGCCCTGGCCAGGGGGACGCGGAAAGCCTCGTACGACACGCTCCCCGCGCCGCGAGGGCGTGGGGAACCCAGCCGGAGGCGAACCCGTGAGTCGACCGCGCATCGTGATCGTCGGAGCCGGTTTCGCCGGATACCGGACGGCCCGCACCCTGACGCGGGCGGCCCGGGGCCGGGCCGACATCACCCTGCTGAACCCCACCGACTACTTCCTGTACCTGCCCCTGCTGCCCCAGGTGGCCGCCGGCATCCTCGAACCCCGCCGGGTCACCGTCTCCCTCACCGGCACCCTGCCGGGGGTGCGGCTGGTGCTCGGCGAGGCCGACCGCATCGACCTCGACGGACGCACCGTCCGCTACACCGGCCCCGAGGGCGAACCGGGCACGCTCGCCTACGACCGGCTGGTGCTCGCCGCGGGCAGCGTCAACAAGCTGCTGCCCATCCCCGGCGTCGCCGAGCACGCGCACGGCTTCCGCGGCCTGCCCGAGGCGCTGTACCTGCGCGACCACGTCACCCGTCAGACGGAGCTCGCCGCCGTCGCCGACGGCGCCGAGGAGTGCGCGGCGCGCTGCACGTTCGTGGTGGTCGGGGCCGGCTACACCGGCACCGAGGTCGCCGCGCAGGGGCAGCTCTTCACCGACGCGCTGGCCCGCGCGCACCCGCCGGCCACGGGCATGCGGCCGCGCTGGCTGCTCCTCGACGTCGCCGAGCGGGTCCTGCCCGAGCTGGACGAACGGCTCTCGCGCACCGCCGGCCGGGTGCTGCGCGAGCGGGGCGTCGACGTGCGCACGGGGACCTCCGTGAAGGAGGCGACCCGCGACGGGGTCCTGCTCACCGACGGCGAGTTCGTCGGCACCCGCACCCTGGTGTGGGGCGTGGGCGTACGGCCCGATCCGCTCGCCGAGTCCCTGGGGCTGCCGATGGAACGCGGCCGGCTCCTCGTCGAGCCCACGCTCCGGGTGCCGGGCCGGCCCGAGGTGTTCGCCTGCGGTGACGCGGCCGCCGTACCCGACCTGGAGAAGCCCGGACAGTACACGCCGATGACCGCCCAGCACGCCTGGCGGCAGGGCAGGGTCGCCGGGCACAACATCGCGGCCTCCCTGACCGGGGGCACGCTGCGGCCCTACCGGCACAAGGACAAGGGATTCGCCGTCGACCTCGGCGGGGTCAAGGCCGCCGCCAACCCGCTCGGCGTCCCGCTCTCCGGGCTGCCGGCCGGCGCGGTCACCCGCGGCTACCACCTCGCCGCCATGCCCGGCAACCGCGTCCGCGTCGCCGCCGACTGGCTGCTGGACGCCGTCCTGCCGCGCCAAGCCGTCCAGTTGGGCCTCGTCCGCTCCTGGGCGGTCCCGCTGGACACGGCGTCGCCGGAACCGAGCCGCGCCTCCGACCGGCCCGGACACCGCGCCGGGGCGGCCTCCGGACCGGGAGCCGCCCTCGCCCCGGAGACGGGCGGCGCGGCGGACGCGGGAGGCGACGCGGACACGGGAGGCGACGCGGACGCGGGAGGCGACGCGGACGCGGGAGGCGACGCGGACCCGGGCGGCGACGACGGCACCGGGGCGGTCGTCGCGCCGACCCCGGAGACCGCCAGGCATCCCCCGCCCGGGGAGCCCCGGGGTCCGCGGCCCTCCGGGAACCCCCGGTCCGGGGCGCGTCCCGAAGGGCACGAGTCCGCCCCCGGTCCCGTGCGGCGCACCGGCCCCGCCCCCGACGCTTCCCCGCGAGCCTCCTCGAAAGGAGACCAGTAACCCGATGGACACCGCCGAACTCACCGCCCTCGGACAGCAGTTGCGCGTGGACAGCGTCCGCGCCTCCGCCGCCGCGGGCTCCGGGCACCCGACGTCCTCCATGTCCGCCGCCGACCTGATGGCCGTACTGCTGGCCAACCACCTCCACTACGACTTCGACCGCCCCGCCCACCCGGGCAACGACCGCTTCGTCCTGTCCAAGGGCCACGCCTCCCCGTTGCTGTACGCGGCCTACAAGGCGGCCGGCGCCGTCGGCGACGACGAGCTGCTCACCTTCCGCACGCTCGGCAGCCGGCTCGAAGGGCACCCCACCCCGCGGCGGCTGCCCTGGGTGGAGACCGCCACCGGCTCGCTCGGGCAGGGACTGCCGGTGGGCGTCGGCATCGCGCTGGCCGTGAAGCGGCTGGAGCGCTCCGAGGCGCGCGTGTGGGTGCTGTGCGGGGACAGCGAGCTCGCCGAGGGCTCGGTGTGGGAGGCCGCCGAGCACGCGGGCCACGAGCACCTGGACAACCTCACCGTGATCGTCGACGTCAACCGGCTCGGCCAGCGCGGCCCGACCCGGCACGGCCACGCCCTCGACGCCTACGCCCGCCGCTTCCAGGCCTTCGGCTGGCACACCGTCGAGCTCGACGGCCACGACGTCGACGCCGTCGACCGCGCGTACGGCGAGGCCCGGTCCACGAAGGGCCAGCCCACCGCGATCATCGCCCGCACCCTCAAGGGCAAGGGCGTCGAAGCCGTCGAGGACCGCGAGGGCCTGCACGGCAAGCCGCTGAAGGAACCCGAGGCGGCGATCGCCGAACTCGGCGGCCCCCGTGACCTGCGCGTCCGGGTGCACGAGCCGTCCGCGGCCCGCATGCTGCACTCCGTCTCCACCGGCCCGCTCGACCTGCCCCGCTGGGAGCGGGGCGAGGAGGTCGCCACCCGCGACGCCTACGGCCGGGCCCTGGCCGCCCTCGGCACCGCCCGCTCCGACGTGGTCGCCCTGGACGGCGAGGTGAGCGACTCCACCCGCGCCGAGTTCTTCGCCAAGGAACACCCCGAGCGGTTCTTCGAGTGCTACATCGCCGAACAGCAGCTCGTCGCCGCCGCGGTCGGCCTCTCGTCGCGCGGCTGGGTGCCGTACGCGTCCACGTTCGCGGCCTTCCTGAGCCGCGCCCACGATTTCGTGCGCATGGCCTCGATCAGCGGGGCCGGGATCAACCTGGTCGGCTCGCACGCCGGGGTCGCCATCGGGCAGGACGGGCCCTCGCAGATGGGGCTGGAGGACCTGGCGATGTTCCGGGCCGTGCACGGCTCGACCGTGCTGTACCCGTGCGACGCCAACCAGACCGCCCATCTGGTCGCCGCCATGGCCGGCCTGGACGGCATCCGCTACCTGCGCACCTCGCGCGGCGACGCCCCGGTGCTCTACGGGCCCGACGAGGAGTTCCCGGTGGGCGGCAGCAAGGTGCTGCGCTCCTCCGACCGGGACCGGCTGACGCTGGTCGCCGCCGGGGTCACCGTGCACGAGGCGCTGAAGGCCGCCGACGCCCTGGCCGGGGAGGACATCCCGGTGCGCGTGATCGACCTGTACTCGGTCAAGCCCGTCGACCGGGTCACCCTGCGGCGGGCCGCGGAGGAGACCGGCTGCCTGGTGACCGTGGAGGACCACCACGAGGAGGGCGGCCTCGGCGACGCCGTCGTGGACGCCTTCTCCGACGGCCGGCCGGTGCCCCGCCTGGCGCGCCTGGCCGTGCGGACGATGCCGGGCTCGGCGAGCCCGGAGGAGCAGCTGCACGCGGCCGGGATCGACGCCGAGTCGATCGCCGCCTCCGCCCGGCTGCTGGTGGAGACGGCGGTCGTGCCGTGACCGCGGTGGGCGACGGCCCCGGCATCCGCAGGGTGCGCGCGGGCCGTCGTACCGTCGAGGTGCACCGGCCGGACAAGGTGCTCCTCCCCGGCGAGGGGGACGGCGCGGGGTACACCAAGGGCGACCTCGTCGCCTACTACCGGTCGGTGGCCGCGTTCATGCTGCCGCACCTGCGCGGCCGTCCCCTGATGCTGGAGCGGCACCCCGACGGCCTCGACGGCCCGCGCTTCATGCAGAAGAACACCCCCGAGCACTACCCGGAGTGGATCGCCAGGGTGGAGGTGCCCAAGGAGGACGGCACCGTCCGCCACACCGTCTGCGACGACTCCGCCGGCCTCGTCTTCCTCGCCGACCAGGCCTGCGTCACCCTGCACCGCTGGCTCTCGCGGGCCGGCCACCCGCACCACCCGGACGTGATGGTCTTCGACCTCGACCCTTCCCCGGCGCCCGGCAGGCCCGGGGGGACCCCCGGCGAGGACTTCGCCGCCGTCCGTGAGGCCGCCCGGTGGACGGGCCGACTGCTCGACGAGGTCCGGCTGCCGTCGGCGCTGATGACGACCGGCTCACGCGGCCTGCACGTCGTCGTCCCCCTCGACGGCCGGCACGACTTCGACGAGGTCCGCGCCTTCGCCCGGGACGCCGCCGAACTGCTCGCCGCCGAACACCCCGACCGGTTGACCACCGCGGCCCGCAAGAAGGACCGCGGCGACCGCCTCTACCTCGACGTGCAGCGCAACGCGTACGCGCAGACCGCCGTCGCCCCCTACTCGGTGCGCGCCCTTCCCGGCGCGCCCGTCGCCACACCGATCACCTGGGAGCAGCTCGACGACCCCGCCCTCGGCCCGCGCCGCTGGACCGTCGCGGACGCCGTGGAGCAGGCCCGTACGAACCCGTGGTCGGGCGTGTCCGACCGCCGCGGCCGTGCCCTGGGGCCGGCCCGCCGCCGCCTCGACGCCCTTCGTGGTTGATACACCGAGCGCCGGCGCGCAGCTCGCCGCCCGGCGGCGCAGACGCATGCGCTCGTGAAGGTTTGGCCAAGGACCTACCGGCCACCCGGAGGAAGAGGTGGTCATGGCGAACACAAGACACACAGAGCATTCGCAGACTGCACCGGAACCGGACGACGAGAGCGACAAGGACGAGGAAGTGGCGGACGACCGGCCCACGCCCATGGAGATCCTGCGCGAGGCGCGCGGCCAGCTCGCGGAGCTGACCGGCATGACCGCCGAGAGCGTCTCGTCCTTCGAGCGGACGGAGGACGGCTGGTCGCTGGAGGTCGAGGTCCTGGAACTCGAGAGGGTTCCGGACACGATGAGCCTGATGGCGAGCTACGAGGTCGAACTCGACCCGCAGGGACAGCTCACCGGCTACCGGCGGGTCCGCCGTTACGAACGAGGGCGGGCCGACGCACATCGGCCCGGCGGCCGTTAGGCCGCGCGCCCGCAGCCACACCCGAACATCCACACCACCATCGACACGAGGAGGCACGGTCGGCATGACCGTTGTCCCGGCACAACAGACCGGCGGCGGAGGCGGCAGCAGCGGCCTCTACGACGTACTGGAGCTCGTCCTGGACAGGGGGCTCGTCATCGATGCGTTCGTGCGGGTCTCACTGGTAGGCATCGAGATCCTGAAGATCGACGTCCGGGTCGTCGTGGCCAGCGTCGACACCTACCTCCGCTTCGCCGAGGCGTGCAACCGCCTCGACCTGGAAGCCGGCCCGCGCAAGAGCCCGGGGCTGCCCGACGTCGTCGGCCAGATCACCGAGTCCGGCGCGCGCGGCAAGTCCAAGGGCGCCCTCTCCGGCGCCGCCGAGACCGTCTCCGGCGCCTTCAAGCAGGCCCGTGAGGAGAGCCAGGCCGAGCGGCCGCGTGCCCGCCGGACCACCACCTCCTCCCGCAAGAAGGAGGACGAGGAGTGAGCACGTACGTCTACGGCATCACCGCGAGCTCGCAGACGACGCTCCCCGAGGGGCTGGCCGGCGTGGGCGAGCCGCCCACGCCCGTGCGCGTGCTGACCGAGGGCGGGTTGGCGGCGATCGTCAGCGACGCGCCGGAGGACCTGCGGCCCAAGCGCAGGGAACTGCTCGCCCACCAGAACGTCCTCGCCGAGGCCGGCGCGGAGGGCTGTGTGCTGCCCATGCGGTTCGGCAGCGTCGCCCCCGACGACGCGGCCGTCACCGGGGTGCTCGCCGAGCGCGCCGACCACTACGAGGAGCGCCTGCGGGCTCTCGACGGCAAGGTCGAGTACAACGTGAAGGCCACCCACATCGAGGAGGCCGTGCTGCACCAGGTCATGGCGGAGAGCCCCGAGCTGCGGGCACTCGCCGAGGCCAACCGGCAGGCCGGCGGCGGCACGTACGAGCAGCGGCTCCAGCTCGGCGAGATGGTGGCCGCCGCGGTGAAGGCCCGTGAGGCCCAGGACGCGGCCGAGGTGCAGCAGGCCCTGGAGCCGCTGGGCGCGGCCGTCAGCGTCGGCCCGGAGTCCTCGGGCTGGCTGGCCAACGTGTCGTTCCTGGTGGCACGCGACCGGGCCGCGGAGTTCGCGAACGCGGTGGAGGACCTGCGCAAGGAGCGGCCGCACCTCGACGTGCGCCTCAACGGTCCGCTGCCGCCGTACAGCTTCGTCGAGCCCGGCCCGGCCCAGCCCGCGGGGACGACGGCCGTGGAGTGACACGGAACAGGCGAAACGAGCGGAGGTGCGGGAGATGGGGCTGATCTCGGAGGTGCTGCTGCTGCCGTTCGCACCGGTACGCGGCAGCGGATGGGTGATCCAGCAGGTGCTCCGCGAGGCGGAGCGGATCTACTACGACCCTGCCACGGTCCGAGCCGAACTCTCGCGCCTCGAAGAGCAGTTGGGGGCCGGTGAGATCACGGAGGAGGAATTCGACCAGAAGGAGGATGAACTCCTCGACCGACTGGAGATCGCCACGCGCCGCAGCGCGGGAACGGACGGGACGGCACGATGAATCGAGTGGGACTGGGCCTCGCGATAGGGGCCGGATACGCCCTCGGGCGTACCAAGAAGATGAAGCTGGCGCTCGCCGTCGGTTCGCTGGTGGCCGGGAAGCGGCTGAAGCCGAGCCCGAAGGCCCTGGCCGACCTGCTCTCCCAGCAACTGCGGGACAACCCCGAGTTCAAGGAACTCGGCGACCAGCTCCGCCAGGACCTGCGGGGCGTCGGCAAGGCGGCGTCCGGCGCCATGGTCGAGCGGCAGGTCACCGCGCTCGCCGACCGGCTGCACGGCCGTACCGCCCAGGTCCGCGACCAGCTCGCGGGCGTCGTCCCCGATGTGACGGGCGCGAAGCCCCGGGAGGCAGGCGAAGAGGCGGACGAGGAGTACGAGGAGCCGGAGCCCGCGCGGGACGAGGAGGACGGGGAGCCGGAGCCCGCGCGGGACGAGGAGGACGGGGAGCCGGAGCCCGCGCGGGACGAGGGCGAGGCCGGCGAGAGCGCCGAGGAGGAGGAGCCGGCGGCGGAGAGGGCGCCCCGGAAGAAGGCGTCCGCCGAGGAGAGGACCGCGAAGAAGGCAGCCCGGAAGGTGCCGGGGCGCGGGGCGGCCGCGAAGAGGTCGACCGCGGTCCGGAAGTCGGTGACGAAGGCGGCCGCCCGGACCCGGGCGCCGAAGGGAGGCGGTGAGCGATGACCGAGACACTGGGATCCGCGACGTCCGCCGCGGGCAAGGCGACCGGCAAGGCGACCGGCAAGGCGACCGACGGCAACCCGCTCGCCGGTCTGGCGCAGAGCGAGGCAGCCGAGCGGCTGAAGGCGGAGGTGCAGGAGTACCTCGCCGCCCAGGCCCAGCGCATGCTGGTCGGCGTCGGCCGCAAGCTGGGCGAGACCACCGGCAGATTGAACGACATCGCCGAGGGCAAGAGCCCCGGCTTCGCCAAGCTGGCCCTGGACGGCGGCCGCAAGCTGGCCGAGGGCAAGGGCCCGTTGCGCACCGCGCTGGAGCTCGGTGCCTCGCGCGTCAAGGACAGCGTGACCGGCGCGCTGAAGAACCTCGGTGGCGGCGGCAAGAGCAAGCGCAAGCGCGGCGCGGGCAAGAAGCCCACCGTCATCATGGAGCAGATCGACGTCGGCGTGCCGCTGCGCACGGCCTACGACCAGTGGACCCAGTACCAGGACTTCAGCACCTTCGCCAAGGGTGTCAAGAGCGCGAGCCGCGCCGACGAGACCACCAGCGACTGGCAGGTGAAGGTCCTCTGGTCCAACCGCAGCTGGAAGGCGAAGACCACCGAGCAGGTGCCGGACGACCGGATCTCCTGGGCCTCGGAGGGCGCCAAGGGCACCACGAAGGGCGTCGTCTCCTTCCACCGGCTCGCCGACAACCTCACCCGCGTCCTGCTGGTCATCGAGTACTACCCCACGGGGTTCTTCGAGAAGACCGGCAACATCTGGCGCGCCCAGGGCCGCCGCGCCCGCCTCGACCTGAAGAACTTCGCCCGCTTCATCACCCTGAAGGGGGAGGTGGACGAGGGCTGGCGCGGTGAGATCCGCGACGGCGAGATCGTCCGCTCCCACGAGGACGCGCTCGCGGAGGAGGAAGAGGAACGCGGCGACGAGGAGGAGCGGGCCGAGGACGAGGGCGCCGAGGGCGCCGAGTACGACGAGGAGCCGGAGTCCGAGGAGCCGGAGCCGGAGCCGGAGTCGGAGGAGCCGGAGCCGGAGTCGGAGGAAGCGGAGTCCGAGTACGACGAGGAGCCCGAGGAGGAGTACGAGGAGCGGGAGCCCGAGGAGGACGAGGAGTACGACGAGGACGAGCAGTACGACAAGGACGAGGACGTCCGTGAGGGCGGGAGCCGTCGATGAGCATGCCGAGCCGGATGCCGGAGCCGTACGGCCAGGGCGGCGGGGCCAACCTCGCCGACATCCTGGAACGTGTCCTCGACAAGGGCATCGTCATCGCCGGCGACATCCGGATCAACCTGCTCGACATCGAACTGCTCACGATCAAGCTCCGCCTCATCGTCGCCTCGGTCGACAAGGCCAAGGAGATGGGCATCGACTGGTGGGAGACCGATCCGGCGCTGTCCAGCCGCGCCCGCCGCGACGAACTCGCGCGCGAGAACGCCGAGTTGCGTGAGCGGCTGGCGCGCCTGGAGGAACTCGAGCCCGGTCGGACCCGCGCGCGGAAGGAGTCCTCATGACCGGACTGCGGTACGTGTACGCCGTCTGCCGCCCCTTCGGCGCGCCGCTCCAGGCCGAGCTGACGGGGGTCGGGGGCGCGCCCGCCAAGCTGGTGCACCACCACGGTCTCGTCGCGGTCGTCAGCGCCGTGCCGGAGCGGGACTTCGCCGAGGAGCCGCTGCGCTCCCACCTGGAGGACCTGGACTGGCTCGCCGCGACCGCCCGGGGCCACCAGCAGGTGATCGACGCGCTCACGGCGGTCACCACACCGCTGCCGCTCCGGCTCGCGACCGTCTTCCGGGACGACAGCGGCGTCCGCGTGATGATCGAGGAACGCGAGGAGGACTTCCTGCGCACCCTGGACCGGCTGGAGGGCCGCGTGGAGTGGGGTGTGAAGGTGTACGTCGAGGCCGAGGGCGACGCCCGGGAGGAGGCGCCGGCCGCGGCGCCGGCGAAGCCCGCCTCCGGCCGGGACTACCTGATGCAGCGCCGCCGGCGGGCCAGGGCGGACGAGGACGCCTGGCAGCGGGCCGAGCGGTTCGCCGGCCGGCTGCACTCCCTGCTCTCCGGGCGGGCCGACGCCGCCCGCCTCCACCCGCCGCAGAACCCCGCCCTGTCCCGGGCCTCCGGCAAGAACGTGCTGAACGCCGCCTATCTGGTCCCGCGCGCGCAGTCGGAGGAATTCGTGGAGATCGTGGACCGTACGAAGGGCGAGGAGTCCGGGATGCGCGTGGAACTCACCGGACCGTGGGCGGCCTACTCCTTCGTGGACCCCGACCTGCGGGAAGGCGGCGGGGAGGGCGGGACGGCCACCGCCCGGGACACCGAGGAGGAGCGGTCATGACCGTCGTGGAACGGCGTGAGATCGCTCTCGTCGACCTTCTCGACCGGCTGCTGGCCGGCGGGGTCGTCATCACGGGCGACATCACCCTGCGCATCGCGGACGTGGACCTCGTCCGGATCGACCTGAACGCCCTCATCAGTTCCGTGAACGAGAACGTCCCGTCGCCCTGGGGGGAGCTGGTGTGACCTCACCCGACACGCCCGACGCACCGAAGTCCCCGGGCGCGCCCGAGGGGCCCGGTGCCGCGCCGCCCGACGCGCCCGGTACGGCGCACCCGCGGCGCAAGCGGCTCGACCTCGAGCCCGACACCGTCGAGCGGGACCTGGTCAAGCTCGTCCTCACCGTGGTCGAGCTGCTGCGTCAGCTGATGGAACGGCAGGCGCTGCGCCGCTTCGACGAGGGCGATCTGACCGAGGAGCAGGAGGAACGCATCGGGCTCACCCTGATGCTGCTGGACGACCGCATGGCGGAGCTGCGTGACCGCTACGGGCTGCGGCCCGAGGACCTCAACCTGGACCTCGGGCCGCTCGGGCCGCTGCTTCCCCGGGAGTGACACGACGCCGGCGGCGCCCGCGCGGAGCCGCTCCGCCTCCGGCCGGCCCGCTCACCTCCGGCCGGCCCGCTCACCTCCGGCCGGCCCGCTCACCTCCGGCCCGCCCGGCTCACCTCCGGCCCGCCCGGCTCGTCCGGCTCACCTCCGGCTCGTCCGGCTCATCCCCGCGGGTCAGACATCTTTGCGGCAGAGGATCTCTGCGTGCAGGACGCCGAACCAGCCGTCCTCCCGCTCCCCCCAGGCCCGCCAGGCATCCGACACCGCCCGCAGCCGCTCCTCGGTGGCGTGCCCGCCGCCGGTGGCGCGCTCGGCGAACGCGGAGGCGACGGTCCGGTCGGCCCACAGCCCGCTCCACCACGCCCGCTCCTCGGGGGTGCTGAACGTCCAGGTGCTAGAGGTGGCCGTGACGTCGGTGAAACCGGCCGCCAGCGCCCAGGACTTCAGCCGCCGCCCGGCGTCCGGCTCACCGCCGTTGGCGCGGGCCACCCGCTGGTACAGCTCCTGCCAGTCGTCCAGTCCGGGCGAGGTGGGGTACCAGGTCATGGCCGCGTAGTCGGAGTCCCGTACGGCGACGAACCCGCCGGGCCGGGTGACGCGCCGCATCTCGCGCAGCGCCTGCACCGGGTCGCCGACGTGCTGGAGGACCTGGTGGGCGTGGACCACGCAGAACGTGTCGTCGGCGTAGTCCAGGGCGTGGACGTCGGCGACCGCGAAGTCGGTGTTGGTCAGGCCGCGTTCCGCGGCGGTGGCCCGTGCCCGGTCCAGGATCTCCGGGGCGTGGTCGACGCCGGTGACGTGCCCGTCGGGGACCAGGGCGGCCAGGTCGGCGGTGATGGTGCCCGGACCGCAGCCGACGTCCAGGATCCTCATGTGGGGCTGCAGCGAGCCGAGCAGGTAGGCCGCGGAGTTGGCGGCGGTCCGCCAGGTGTGCGAGCGGAGCACCGACTCGTGGTGCCCGTGGGTGTAGACGGCGGTCTCCCGTGCTTTCGGCATGGCTGTGCCCCTTCTCGACGGACCGGTCCCCGGGCTCCGGGGGAGTCCGGGGGCGACACCGTCACCGTACGCGCTCAGCCGAATGGTGAGACAACTCTTCCCGCTATGTGGACTGATGGTGTGTCAGCGTTCACTGATGGTGCATCAGTCCAGTTCCCGTCCGCAGGCGGCCGGTACACCGTCGCACGCCGTGGTCGGCGCTGCGGCTCAGCCTCGGCAGGATCCGTTCGGCGCGGGGCCAGTGCCGCGCGGCGGCGAACTCGAACAGCCGGCAGTCGAGGGCGAGCAGCCGGTCGCGCAGCGCGTGCCGGCCGGAGGCGAGGGCGGTCAGGTCGACGTCGGGGCTCATGACCCGCGGGTACCCTGGGGTGGCCGTTTCCCGCCCGGCGACGCGGGGACGGCGCGCCGAAGACCCGGAGGCCGACCGCATGCGCCTGATCCTCGTCCGCCACGGCGAGACGCCCACCAACGTGGACCACCTGCTGGACACCGCCGTCCCCGGACCGGGGCTGACCGCGCTCGGCGAGCGACAGGCCGCCGCGCTGCCCGAGGTCCTCGCCGACGAGGACATCGAGATCCTCTACGCCTCCACCCTCGTGCGCACCCAGCTCACGGCCGCCCCGCTGGCCGCCGCCCGCGGCCTCGGCGTGCGCGTGCGCGACGGGCTGCGGGAGATCTCCGCGGGCGACCTGGAACTGCTTCCGGGCGACCTCGGACACGGCGAGCTCTACATGCGCACCGCCTTCGCCTGGGCGGCCGGGAACACCGGGCTGCGCATGCCGGGCGGCGAGAGCGGCGCCGAGTTCCTCGCCCGCTACGACGCCGTCGTCGCCGAGGCCGCCGACAGCGGCGCCGCGTGTGTCGCCCTGGTCAGCCACGGCGCCGCCATCCGCACCTGGACGGCCGCCCGCGCCCACAACGTCGACATCCCCTTCGCCGCCGCCCACCGCCTGGCCAACACCGGCGTGGTCGTCCTGGAGGGCTCCCCGGCCGACGGCTGGAAGGCCCTGACCTGGGCGGGCGCGACCGTCGCCCCCGAGGGCGAGGCCGGACCGACGGGCGAGCCGGTCGGCGACGGCGGACCGGCGGGTGAGCCGGCGGGCTGGACCGGGGGGTGAGCCGGCGGCCGCGGGCGGCCGCCGGCACTAAGCGTTTGCCGTCGCCCGCGGGCGGCCCGCAGAATGCCTCTCCATGGGACATCTGGAAGCCGCGCACCTCGAGTACCACCTCCCCGACGGCAGGACGCTGCTCGGCGACGTGTCCTTCCGGGTGGGAGAAGGGGCCGTCGTGGCCCTCGTCGGGCCCAACGGCGCCGGCAAGACCACCCTGCTGCGGCTGATCTCCGGCGAGCTGAAGCCGCACGGCGGCGCCGTCACCGTCAGCGGCGGGCTCGGTGTGATGCGCCAGTTCGTGGGCTCCGTACGGGACGAGACGACCGTACGGGACCTGCTGGTGTCGGTCGCGCCGCCCCGCATCCGGGAGGCCGCGCGGGATGTCGACCGGGCCGAGCACGCCCTCATGACCGTCGACGACGAAGCCGCCCAGCTCGCGTACGCGCAGGCCCTCGCCGACTGGGCCGAGGCGCGCGGGTACGAGGCGGAGACGCTGTGGGACGTGTGCACCACGGCCGCGCTCGGCGTGCCGTACGAGAAGGCGCAGTGGCGGCAGGTGCGCACCCTGTCCGGCGGTGAGCAGAAGCGGCTGGTGCTGGAGGCGCTGCTGCGCGGCACCGACGAGGTGCTGCTGCTGGACGAGCCCGACAACTACCTCGACGTGCCGGGCAAGCGCTGGCTGGAGGAGCGGCTGAAGGAGACCCGCAAGACGGTCCTCTTCGTCTCCCACGACCGCGAACTCCTCTCCCGCGCCGCCGAGAAGATCGTCTCCGTCGAGCCGGGACCCGCCGGCGCCGACGCCTGGGTGCACGGCGGCGGCTTCGCCACCTACCACGAGGCCCGCCGCGAACGCTTCGCCCGCTTCGAGGAACTGCGCCGGCGCTGGGACGAGAAGCACGCCCAGCTGAAGAAGCTCGTCGTGAACCTCCGTCAGGCCGCCGCCGTCAGCCACGAGATGGCCTCCCGCTACCAGGCCGCGCAGACCCGGCTGCGCAAGTTCGAGGAGGCGGGCCCGCCGCCCGAGCCGCCGCGCGAGCAGGACATCACCATGCGCCTCAAGGGCGGCCGCACCGGCGTACGGGCCGTCACCTGCCAGGGACTCGAACTGACCGGCCTGATGCACCCCTTCGACCTGGAGGTCTTCTACGGCGAACGCGTCGCCGTCCTCGGCTCCAACGGCTCCGGGAAGTCGCACTTCCTGCGCCTGCTGGCCGGGGAGGACGTGGCGCACACCGGGGCGTGGAAGCTCGGCGCGCGGGTCGTCCCCGGGCACTTCGCCCAGACCCACGCCCACCCCGAACTCCTGGGCCGCACCCTCCTCGACATCCTGTGGCAGGAGCACTCCCAGGACCGGGGCGCGGCCATGTCACGGCTGCGCCGCTACGAGCTGACCCAGCAGGCCGAGCAGTCCTTCGACCGGCTCTCCGGCGGCCAGCAGGCACGCTTCCAGATCCTCCTGCTGGAGCTGCGGGGCGCCACCGCCCTGCTGCTCGACGAGCCGACCGACAACCTCGACCTGGAGTCCGCCGAAGCCCTCCAGGAGGGCCTGGAAGCCTTCGACGGCACGGTCCTCGCGGTCACCCACGACCGCTGGTTCGCCCGCTCCTTCGACCGCTACCTGGTCTTCGGCAGCGACGGCCGGGTCCGGGAGACCCCGGAGCCGGTGTGGGACGAGCGACGCGTGGAGCGGGCCCGCTGACCCCGCACCCGGAACGGAGGCCCAGGGGCCCGAATGTTCGTACAGTGGAGGCAGGCAAGCGAGATCCATGGCTCCCTCCCGGACGCCGCTCGAGGGTCGGTGTTCCGCACGCGGGTACCCGAACCCCATGGACGAACACGACGAGTGGGGCACGACCATGACCGGAGTCGACCCGGACCGGCTGGACGACCAGCAGCTCATGAAGGAGCTGGAGACGATCCACCGCACGCGCCACGACACTCTGCTGTACGGCTCGAACGACGCGCTGCGCGCCCACAACGACCGCATGGCCCAGCTGGAGGGTGAGTACCTGCGCCGCAACCCGCGCCGCTCCGTCGCCGCGAGCCGCACCCGCGAGGGCGCCCGGGAACGCGACGCCGCGGACGACGCGGGCGGCGGCGGCCGGACCCCGGTCGGCAAGTGGGGGCCGGGCAGAGCGGACGGCCCCGGCGGGGCCTGAGCCCACCGGGGCCGTTCCGGGAACCGCGGGGCCCTGGGGCCGTTCCGGGAGCCGCGGGGCCCTGGGGCCGTTCCGGGAACCGGCCGGGAACCGGTCAGCCCCGGCCGTCCACCGACGGCCGGAGCCGACCAGGGGCCGGAGCTGACCAGGGGCGCGGCACGGGCGCACGCTCTCAGTCGGCCTCCCCGGCCTCCTGGGTGAACACCTCCAGGTACGTCTCGCAGAACGCCTTCAGGTCGTCCGGCTTGCGGCTGGTCACCAGCTTGTTCGATCCGTGGTCGCACACCTTGACCTGCTCGTCCACCCAGGTGGCGCCCGCGTTGCGGAGATCGGTGCGCAGGCTCGGCCACGAGGTCAGCTCGCGGCCGCGGACCACGTCCGCCTCGACGAGCGTCCACGGGGCGTGGCAGATCGCCGCGACCGGGCGGCCCTGCTCGAAGAAGTCCCGGACGAACGCCACGGCCCGGTCGTCGGTGCGCAGGAAGTCCGGATTGGCGACACCGCCCGGCAGGACCAGCCCGCCGAAGGAGTCCGCGGAGACCTCGCCGACGACCTCGTCCACCGTGAACGTGTCCGCCTTGTCGAGGTGGTGGAAGGCCCGCACCTCGCCGGACGCCGTCGACACCAGGACGGGCTCGTGCCCGGCGTCCACCGCCGCCTGCCACGGATCGGTCAGCTCGACCTGCTCGACGCCCTCGGGTGCGGTCAGAAACGCGATGCGCATGATCGTTCAGAGTCCTTTCCTGACACGCCGGGGGCGATGACGCCCCCGGCACGATGTTTCCCGCGGCCCGGTCACGGCCCGTCAGCCGGCCCGGACCAGGGTCTCGGACAGTTCCTGCACGTTCGCGAAGCGCGCGTCGCGCGGCAGCCGCCGTACCGCCGCCACGAAGGCGTCCGGCGCGTTCTTGCGGCGCAGGGTCCGGGCGAGGTCCTCCGCGCCCGCGGGGAAGGAGCTGCGGCCCAGGATGCGGGCCAGCTCCAGCCGTACGGTCTCCAGCGACGCCCGGGGGGTGCCCGGCACCACCGGACCGCCCCAGATCTCCGGATCGTCCTCGGCGGACGGCTCCGGGTCGTGCCACTCCTCGGACCGCGTGGGGTGCCCGGACCTGAGCAGACCCTGCAGTTCATGCTTCATCTCGTCGTCCCGGTGGACGCTCAGCCGGTCACTGCCTCGCTGCATGTCTCCCTCCAGACCTTCGGGGTCGGCCCCCGCGTACCCGAGGGGCGGCGGCCGACACCGGTTGCGTCCCGCCGATGTGCCCTGTTCCCCCGAACGGGGGACGGCGGGCTCCGGCGGGCTCCGGCGGCTACCTCTTCTCCCGGCCCGGCAGGAACTCCTGCACCTTCGCCTTGAGGCCCTGCCTGATCACCGAACCCCGGTCGGCGTCGCCCTTGAGGAGCGAGGCGGCCGTGGCCTCCATCTGCTCCCAGGTCGCGTGCGGCGGGACCGGCGGCACGGCCGGGTCGGTGAGGAACTCCACGACCGCGGGCCCGTCCGCCTCCAGCGCCGTCCGCCAGCCCGCCTCGACGTCCTCCGGCTTCTCCACACGTACGCCGGTCAGACCCAGGGAACGGGCGAACGCCGCGTACTGCACGTCCGGGAGCTGCTGCGAGGGCAGGAAGGACGGGGCGCCCCCCATGGCGCGCATCTCCCAGGTGACCTGGTTGAGGTCGCGGTTGTTCCACACGGCGACCACCAGCCGCCGGTCCAGCCAGCGGTCCTTGTACTTCGCCGCCGTGATCAGCTCCGCGAGCCCGTTCATCTGCATCGCCCCGTCCCCGACCAGCGCGATGACCGGCCGGTCCGGGTGCGCGAACTTCGCGCCGATCGCGTACGGCACCCCGCAGCCCATCGTCGCGAGCGTCCCGGACAGCGAACCGCGCATCCCGGCCCGCAGGGTCAGGTGCCGCGCGTACCAGTTCGCCACCGAGCCCGAGTCGCAGGTGACGATCGCGTCGGCCGGCAGCAGCGCGTCCAGCGACCGGGCGACGTACTCCGGGTTGACCGGGTCGGCCGACAGCAGCGCCCGCCGCTCCATCACCTCGCGCCAGTGCCGTACGTTGTCGCACACCGTCTCGTACCACTCGCGGCCGCGCTCCTCGCCCGACGTCAGCATCGGGATCAGCCGGCGCAGCGTCTCCCGGGCGTCGCCGACCAGGTTCACCTCGTACGGGTAGCGCATCCCGACCATGTGCGGGTCGATGTCGATCTGCACACCGCGCGCCTTGCCGAACTCCGGCAGGAACTGCGTGTACGGGAACGACGAGCCGATCGTCAGCAGGGTGTCGCAGTCCCGCATCAGCTCGTACGACGGGCGGGTGCCGAGCAGGCCGATCGAGCCGGTGACGTAGGGGAGTTCGTCGCCGATGGCGTCCTTGCCGAGGAGCGCCTTGGCCACGCCCGCGCCGAGCAGGCCGGCGATCCGCTCCACCTCGGCGCGCGCCCCGGCCGCGCCCTGGCCGACCAGGATCGCCACCTTGTCCCCGGAGTCGAGGATCTCCGCCGCCCGCCGCAGCGACTCCTCCGACGGCACGGTCGTCCACTCGCTCCGGTCGAGGCTGGAGGGAACCATCTTGAACTCGTGTGTGGGGGCCGAGTACTCCAGTTCCTGGACGTCGCCGGGGATGATGACGGCGGTGGGGCAGCGGCGCGCGTACGCGGTGCGGATCGCCCGGTCCAGCACGTTCGGCAGCTGCTCGGGGACCGTGACCGTCTCCACGAAGTCCGAGGCGACGTCCTTGAACAGGGTGTGCAGGTCGACCTCCTGCTGGTACGAGCCGCCCATCGCGGTGCGGTGCGTCTGGCCGACGATCGCCAGCACCGGCACATGGTCCAGCTTGGCGTCGTACAGCCCGTTGAGGAGGTGGACGGCGCCCGGTCCGGACGTCGCCGCGCACACCCCGAGACGGCCGCTGAACTTGGCGTAGCCGACCGCCTGGAGCGCCGACATCTCCTCGTGCCGGGACTGCACGAACCGTGGCCGGTCGTCGGCCCGCCCCCAGGCGGCGAGCAGGCCGTTGATGCCGTCGCCGGGGTAGCCGAAGACCTGCTCCACACCCCATTCGCGCAGTCGTCGCAGGATGTGGTCGGAGACCGTGGTGCTCATGGGCGGGACCTCCCGGGCATCGGGAACGAGGGCATGGGGGCGTACGGCTGACCTCTGTCTGGCGTACGGCTGACCTCTGTCGGGTCACCCCGCAGGGCCCTCGGAAACCCCGGGCGGCGTTTGCGGGCCGGGGCGCAGGGCAGGCGCACACCCAGTGCTTCGGACCGGAGGCACGTCCGGGGACACCGCGAGGCCGCGGCCCCGGCAGGCCCGTCCAGCCGCTGTCGCGCGCTCCCGCGCCGACCGGCCACCACAGAGCACTTCCAAGGGAGTTGCTACGCATCATGCCGAACCGAGCGAGCGCGAGGCACCACCCGCACGACGACGCCCCCGACACCGACCGGGCCTTCCGCCGGCTCGCGGCCCTGCCGCCGGGCCCCGGGCGGAACACGCTGCGCGCCGAGATCGTCGAGGCCTGGCTGCCGATGGCGGACCGTCTCGCCGGACGCTTCCGCAGCCGCGGCGAGAGCTACGAGGACCTGCGGCAGGTCGCCGCCCTCGGCCTGGTCAAGGCCGTCGACCGCTACGACCCCGACCGGGGCCACGCCTTCGAGAGCTACGCCGTCCCCACCGTCACCGGCGAGATCAAGCGCCACTTCCGCGACCACCTGTGGACGCTGCACGTCCCGCGCCGCGTCCAGGACCTGCGCAACCGGGTCCGGATCGCCTGCCAGGACCTGTCCCGGACCGTCTCCGGACGCCGCCCCACCGACGCCGAGATCGCCGCGTGCGCGCAGTTGAGCGAGGAGGAGGTGCGGGAGGGGCTGGAGGCGCTGGAGAGCTTCACCGCGCTGTCCCTGGACGCCGAGGTGCCCGGCGGTGACGCCGGCTACTCCCTGGGCGACGCGCTGGGGGAGTCCGACCCCGCCCTCGACACGGTGGTCGACCGGGAGGCCGTGAAACCACGCCTGGCCGCGCTGCCGGAGCGCGAGCGGACCATCCTCTACCTGCGGTTCTTCGGGGACATGACGCAGAGCCGGATCGCCGAGCAGCTCGGCATCTCGCAGATGCACGTGTCCCGGCTGATCAACCGCTGCTGCGACCGGTTGCGGGAGCAGGTACTGAAGGACGCGGCGTAGGCACGGACGTGCCATAGGCGCGGATGTTGCCATAGGCGCGGGCGCGGGCGCGGACGCGGACACGGACGCGGCGTGGACCTTGCGGCGTCGACCCGGAGCCGTGGGCGTGTGCGGGGGGCGGCTCCCGCACTCCTCGCGGGGCCTTCCACGCTTCCGCACGGAACGTCACCCGGTCGGCGGGCTCTTCTCCCGCCAATGGCGGGCGGCCGCGCGCGGTCGTGGGCGGTGCGGGCTGTCATGGCCGTGGGGCATGGACGTCGTGTCCCGCAGTCGCAGGCCGAAGGAGCCGCCCCATGCGCCGCACCGCCCGTGTCCTGTCCGTCGCCGCTCTGGCCGGTGCCGTGCTGGCCGGTGCCGCCCCGGCCGCTTCCGCGGATCCGACAGCCGAGACGGGCCCGGCCACGGCCGCCCCGGACGGCAGCGTCACCGTCTCCGTCTCCTGCGACCCCCTCGGCGCTCCCGCCCCCGCCACCCTGGAGGCCACCTCGGACGCCTTCGCCGAGGGCACCGTCCGGCTGAGCCTCATACCCGGTGGCGACGAGCTGACCGGCCCCGTCTACCGCGGTACCGCCCGGATCGCCCCCGCCGACGCACTCGACGCCCCGCGGGAGACGGCCCCCACCGGCTCCGCCTCCACTGGCTCCGCCTCCACCGGCTCCGCCTCCACCGGCTCCGCCTCCACAGACTCCGCCCCCACCGGCTCCGCCTCCACCGGCTCCGCCTGGACCGTGGACGGCACCTGCCCGGCACCGCCCGGTGGGCAGGTCGCGCCGTGGAGCGCCACCTTCGGCGTCACCCGGGCCGAGAGCGGCGGCGGTCCGGCCTGCTCCCCGTCCCAGGGTGCCGACTGCGACAGCGGCGGCGGGCCGGAGTGCGCCCCCGGGCAGGGCGCGGACTGCGACAGTGGCGGCAAGCCGGAGTGCACCCCGTCCCAGGGCGCCGACTGTGACAGCGGCGGCAAGCCGGAGTGCACCCCGTCCCAGGGCGCCGACTGCGACAGCGGCGGCAAGCCGGAGTGCGCTCCCGCCCCCGCCCACGACGCGGAGTGCGACGGCGGCAAGACGTGCGCGGCACGGGAGCACGGAACCTCCTGCGCGCCGGACACCTCCTGCCCGAAGGGTCACGACGAGGAGTGCGCCGCCGCCGAACCCTGCCCGCGCGGCCATGACGACCCCTCCTGCGGGCCCCCGTCCGTCCAGCACGGTGTCCGGGCCGGGGCCGGCGGCGCGTTCGGTGTCTCCGTGCCCGCGCTGGCCGCCGGAGGGCTGCTGATCGCCGGTGCGCTCGGCGCCGCCGGGCACCGGCTGTGCCGTCGCGGCCCGCGGGAGGACGCCTGACACGGCGCGCGGGCCGGTCCGCGCCGCGCTGTGACCGGCGCAACCCGGGCGGACGGCCATGGGAGGACGCCCCGCGGGGTACTCAGAGCCCGAGAGCACACCCGGCCCCGAACGGGACCCCACGCACCACCCGGCACGCGGGCCGGCCGCCGGTTCCCGTGCCGAGGGGCGGGGCACCCACCGGGCGGCGACAGCACAGGGCACCAGGGACGGACTGCGCGGAGGACCTCATGCGGCGGACGGAACCGGGAGGGCACGGGCCCGTCCGCTACGGCCCGCAGCTCCCCCCGGACGGACTGCCCGTACCGCCCGCCCTCGCCGAGGTGCTCGCCGCCTCCGCCACCCGGGCCGGCGGCGAACCCGTCGGCGGCGGGACCGCCCTGCGCGAGGCCGCCTGCGGCTACTGGGAGCGGCGCGGCACGCCCACCGGGTCCGAGCGGGTCGTGGCCGGCCCCGGCGCCCCCGCCCTGCTGCTCGCGCTGACCGCGGCCCTCGGCGGTGACGTCCTCGTGCCGAGGCCCTGCGCGGCCTGGTGGGTGCCGGACGCCCGCCTGCTGGGACGACCCGTCTTCCATGTGGCGACGCCCGCCGAGTGCGGAGGCGTTCCGGACCCGTTCGCCCTGCTGGAGACCGTGCGCCGGGTCCGGGAGGAGGGGGGCGACCCGCGGCTGCTGGTGCTGTCCGTCGCCGACGACCCCACCGCCACCGTCGCCCCGCCCGAGGTGCTGCACGAGGCCGTGGAGGCCGCCGCCGCGGAGGGCCTGCACCTCGTCAGCGACGAGACCTGGCGCGACACCCTGCACCTCCCGCACGACACCGTGCTGGTGAGCCCCGCCGAGATGCTGCCCGAGCGGGTCACCGTCGTCAGCGACCTCGCCGGCGCGCTGCTGCCCTCGGGCTGGCCGGCCGCCGTCGCGCGCTTCCCCGGCACGGCCGACGGGGAGGCCCTCCGCGCACGCGTGCTCGACGTCCTCACCGCCCTCGACGCCCGCGTCGCCGCGCCGGTCGCCGCGGCCGCCGCCCATGCCCTGACCGAGCCCGAACCCCTCACCGCGCGCCTGCGGGACGCCGTACGCCTGCACGCGCGCGTGGCCGCCGCCGCGCACGCCGCCGTGGAGGCCGCGGGCGCCCTCGCCCGGCCGCCGCGGGCCGGCCGGCACCTGTACGTCGACCTCGCACCCCTGCACCCGGCGCTGTCCGCGCGGGGCGTCGGCGACGCGCAGGACCTGGAGGACCTCCTCACCGCCCGGCTCGGCCTGCCCGCGCCGGGCGGTCACCGCTTCGGGGACGACCTCGGGGCGCTGCGCGTCCGGCTGTCCACCGGCGACCTGCTGGGCGGCACGGACCCGGAGCGCGCCCGCTGCCTCACGTCCCCCACCCCGTTGGAACTGCCCCACGTGCAACGCGCGTTGACCCTTCTGAGGTCGGTCTTCGACGATCTCCGTGACGAAGCTCGGCGATGGGAGCCTCCTCGATGACGCAGCAGTCCGAGTCGACCACCACCACCCCCGCTGCCACGGCCACGGGTCCGACCGCCACCGCGAGCACCACCGCGAGCACCACCGCGAGCACCACCGCGAGCACCACCGCGAGCACCACCGCGAGCACCACCGCGAGCACCACCGCGAGCACCACCGTGGTGACCGCGCCCGTACGGGAAGCCGGCCCCCCTGCTCCGGCTCCGGCTCCGGCCCCGGCCCCGGCGAGGCCCGGCCCCCCGGGGGCCGTCCCGCCGGCGTCCCCCGTCCCGCCGCTCGCCGAGCCCCGCCCGCTCGGCGAGCCGCGGTCGTGGCCGCGCACCTTCCACGACCGGTTGACCGCGCCGCTGCCCGGCCTCAAGTCCCTCGCCCGGTTCGCCCGCGAGGGCTCCGTACGCCCCGGCAAGGAGGGCCTCGCCGACATCTCCGGGGTGCCGGTCGCACCCGGCCCGCTGCCCCGCGTGGACGCCCGCACCGTCGCCGTCACCTGGGCCGGACACGCCAGTTGGGTGGTCCGCGTCGGCGGCCTGACCGTCCTGACCGACCCGGTCTGGTCCCGCCGGATCCTCGGCACCCCGGCCCGCATCACGCCCGTGGGCGTCCCCTGGGAGGCGCTGCCGCCCGTGGACGCGGTCGTCATCAGCCACAACCACTACGACCATCTGGACGCGCCCACCCTGCGCCGGCTCCCGCGCGACACGCCCCTGTTCGTGCCGGCCGGGCTCGGCCGCTGGTGCCGGCGGCGCCGCTTCACCCGCGTCACCGAGCTCGACTGGTGGGAGGCGGCCGAACTGTCCGGCGTCCGCTTCGACTTCGTCCCCGCCCACCACTGGTCCAAGCGCACCCTCACCGACACCTGCCGCTCGCTGTGGGGCGGCTGGGTGCTGACCGCCCCCGACGGGCAGCGCGTGTACTTCGCGGGCGACACCGGGTACGGCCACTGGTTCTCCCGCATCGGCCGGCGCCATCCCGGCATCGACCTCGCCCTGCTGCCCATCGGCGCCTACGACCCCCGCTGGTGGCTCAGCGACGTCCACTGCGACCCGGAGGAGGCGGTACGGGCCGCGCAGGACCTGGGGGCGCGCCGGATGGCCCCCATGCACTGGGGGACGTTCGTGCTCTCCGCCGAGCCGGTCCTCGAACCCCTCACCCGGGTGCGGGCCGCCTGGGAGGCGGCGGGACGGGCCCGCGAGGACCTGTGGGACCTGCCGGTGGGGGGCTCCCGGATCCTGGACTAGGCGTTCTGTCCGGCTGTCCGGGGAGGTCGTGGACAGTGCCGCCCAGGACATCCCCGGTCCGGTCCCGCGCGCCCGGTCCTCAGGCCGCCCTCGTCCTGCGTACCCGGCGCCATACGCTCGGGGCCGCGCTGATCAGCACGGTCAGCGCGACCGCGGCGACCACGCCCTCCCACGGCTCCGGGAACAGCGAACCGCCCAGGATGCCGATGAGCTGGTAGGTCACCGTCCAGGCCAGACAGGCCGGCAGGTTGCCCCGCGCGAAGCGGCGCAGCGGCCACTCGGCCAGCAGGCAGGCCAGCATCACCGGTATCCGGCCCGCCGGCACCAGCCGGGACAGCACCAGCACCGCCGTGCCGTGGTCGGCCAGCTTGGCCTGCGCCTGTCCGAGCCGCTCCTCCGGCGCCCGCGACCGGATCGCCTCCAGCCAGCGCGAGCCGTTCTTCGACTTCAGCCCGCGCCGCCCGAGCCAGTACAGCGCCACGTCCCCCAGGAAGGCCGCCAGGGACGCCGTCAGGAACAGCAGCGCCAGCGAGAACGGCGCCGTCCGGTGGAAGGCGACCACGGCCGCCGTGCTCACCAGCGCCCCGGTCGGCACCACCGGCACCAGCGCGCCGATCAGCACCAGCAGGAACAGCGACGGATAGCCCAGCGCCTGCTGCGTGGACTCGGTCGGTATGACGGTGACGACCGAGGCCGACAGCGACGGCGTCACGACGTGGCCTCCAGACGCACGCTCTCCCCGTGTCCGAGCCGGTGTACGGCCACCTCCGGTGCCCGCTCCGCCGCCCGGCGCACGAACTCGTCACCCGGCGCATGGAATTCATGGGGGCGCACGGCGTCCAGCCCGATGGGCCAGTACGTGCCGTAGTGCACCGGTACCGCGCTCCGCGGCGCCAGCCGGGCCAGCGCCTCGGCCGCGCGCCCGGCGTCCAGGTGCCCCTCCCCGAGGTACGGCCCCCACCCGCCGACCGGCAGCAGCGCCACGTCGACCGGGCCGACCTCCTTGGCCATGTCCTCGAACAGGCCCGTGTCACCCGCGAAGTACGTGCGGGCCGCGCCCTCGACGACGTACCCGAGGGCGGGGCAGCGGTGCGGTCCCAGCGGCAGCCGCCGTCCGTCGTGCAGCGCCGGCACGGCCCGGATCCGCAGGTCGCCGACGGACGTCTCCTCGCCCGGCGCCATCTCGCTCAGCCGCAGGTGCGTCAGGCGCCGCAGACCGGGCACGGCGCGCGGCGCGCCCCGGGGCACCAGCAGGCGCGTGCCCGGCGCGAGGCGCGCCAGCGAGGGCACGTGCAGATGGTCGGAGTGCAGGTGCGACACGAGCGCCACGTCCGCGCGCCCGGCCTCGGGCGGCGGCAGCGCGCCCCGGCGGCGGCGCAGATGCGCCAGCCTGCGGGCGAACAGGGGATCGGTGAGCACACGGACGTCCGAATCCTCGACCGTGCAGGTGGCGTGACCCCACCAGGTGATCTCCACCGGCACCTCTTTGCCTCCTTCGCGCGACTCCCCCGAAGCCTACGGGCAGGGGTAGGGTCGGCGGCGAAACCCGGAGGTGAGGGGGGACGCCATGGGACCGGTGCGGGTCACGGCGATCGCGAGTCTGACGCCGCTGGAGGAGCTGGACGCCGATCCCTTCCTGGTGGACTCCCGCAGCCAGCACGCGATGTGCGCGCGGTGGGCCGCGGAGCGCGGCTACGTCGTCAGCCGCGAACTGCTCGTGCGGGGCCTGCGGGCCGACCACGACGTGCTGTGGGACGGGGTCCGGCCCGGCGTCGACCTGTTCGTCGCGCCCAGCCGGCGGGTGCTCGAGAGCGCCCTGTCCTCGGTGGAGGAGTTCCTCGCGGAGTGCGCGCGGCGCGGGGCGCGGGTGGAGACGGTGGGCTGCGCGGAACCCGCCTACGACGCGCAGATGAAGGCCCGGGTGCACCGCAGGCTGTCGATGCCGACCGCCGGGTACGACGGAGGCTGACCCCGCCCGTGGCGGCCGGGGCGGTGTGGCAGGGTGGAGACGGCTCCCGCGGGTGACGGGGCCGGATGGAGAGGTGTTCGGGGCGTGGGTGCGAGGCGTTGGCGGCGGGCCGTCGGTCAGACCGGGCGGAGCGTCGCGGTGTGGGGGGTGTCCACGGTCACGATGCTCGTCCTCGCGGGGATCCTGCCGGACTTCAGACTCCAGTCGCCCTCCGGCGACAGCGCCACCACCATCGCCGTCACCGCCGCCGCCGGCGCGGGCGTGTTCGGTCTGCTGTCGGCCCTGGTGTGGCCCCTCCTGGTCCGTCTGCTGCTGCTCGTGCCGGCCCTCGTCCTCGGCCTGCTGGTGTTCTTCCTCAACGGCTCGCTGCTCCTGCTCGCCCTGCGGCTGAACCCCTCCGGGCAGAGCGAGGCGGCCCCCGAGACGGCCGTCATCGTCGCCGCCGTGATGTCCGCCGTCGCCTCCGCGACCGGAGGCGCCCTCGCCGTCCGCGACGACGACGCCTACCGGCACCGCCTGTACCGCCTCGCCGACCGCCGCCGCCGGGGCGGCCCGGCCTGCCCCGCCACCCCCGGCACCGTCTTCCTCCAGCTCGACGGCGTCGGCCACGACGTCCTCCTCACCGCCGTCGGCAAGGGGCTCATGCCGACGGCCGCCCGCTGGCTCGGCCACGGCCCGCGGCAGGGCCCGCCCGCCACCCACCGCCTCACCCCGTGGCGCACCGACTGGTCCAGCCAGACCGGCGCGAGCCAGCTCGGCATCCTGCACGGCAGCAACCACGACGTGCCCGCCTTCCGCTGGTACGAGAAGGACACCCGGGAGGTGATGGTCTGCAACCGTCCCACCAGCGCCGCCGAACTCCAGCGCCGCGCGGTCGAGCGCACCGGCGACGGCGGACTGCTCTCCGCCGACGGCGCCAGCCGCGGCAACCTCTTCGGCGGCGGCGCCGGCGAACAGGCCCTGGTGCTGTCCATCGCGGCCCGCCGGCGCTCCCGCGCGACCCGCTCCCGCGCCGGCTACTTCGCGTACTTCTCCGACCCCGCCAACGCCGTCCGCACCGCCCTGTCGTTCGTCGCGGACGCCGCCCGCGAGATCGGCCAGTCCACCCGGGCCCGGCTGCGCAAGGAGCGCCCGCGCGTCGCCCGCGGCGGGCTCTACCCCCTCGTCCGCGCCTTCGCCACCGTCGTCGAACGGGACGTCGTGGTCGCCGCCGTGACGGGCGACATGCTCGCCGGCCGCACCGCCGTCTACGCCGACCTCGTCGCCTACGACGAGGTCGCCCACCACTCCGGGCCGCTCAGCCGCGACGCCGAGCAGGTGCTCACCCGCCTCGACCGGGCGCTGGCGCTCGTCGAGAACGTCGCCGAGCACGCGCCGCGGCCGTACCGGATCGTCGTCCTGTCCGACCACGGCCAGAGCCCCGGCGAGACCTTCCGCTCCCGCTACGGCCTCACCCTCGCCGATCTGGTGCGGGCCGGCTGCGGGCTGCCCGTGCCGCGCAGGGCGCAGCGCACCCGCAGCGGCGCCGAGGCGCGCGCCGCGGTCCGGGCGGCCCTGCGCCGGCCGGTGGAGGAGGGCGGCGAGCAGCACCGCCCGTCCCGCCGCTCGGAGCCGGTCGTGCTGGCCTCCGGCAACCTCGGCCTGGTCTCCTTCCCCGACGTGCCGCACCGGATGAGCAAGGAGGAGATCGACGCCCGGCACCCCGCCCTGCTCTCCACGCTCGCCAACCACCCCGGCATAGGCTTCCTCCTCGTCCGCAGCGAGGAGCACGGCGGCGTGGTGCTCGGCGCGTACGGGGCGCAGATCCCCGTGGACCGGCTCGACGAGGAGCCGGGTCCGCTCGCCGCGTTCGGCCCCGGGGCCGCCGAGGCGGTCCGGCGCACCCACTCCTTCCCGCACGCCGCCGACATCATGGTCAACTCCTTCCACGACCCCGCCGACGGCGAGGTCCTCGCCTTCGAGGAGCAGATCGGCTCCCACGGCGGCCTCGGCGGCGCCCAGACCAAGCCGTTCCTGCTGTCCCCGCTGTCCCTGTCCACCCCCGTCCCCCACGGTGCGGACCTGGTCGGCGCCGAGCACGTCCACCGCGTCCTGCGCCGCTGGCTGCGCGAGTCCGACGGCCCCCAGGTGCCCCTGCGAACGGTCCGGGAGGAGCGCGCCGCCTGAGGACGAACCCGGGGGCGGGTGGCCGGCCGTGATCCGTCGTCGTGTCCGGTGTCCGTCACGTGCGGAGGGCCCAGGTGTGATCGGATGGGGCCGGGCACCCGGCAACGGGACCGCCCGGCCGTCATCGTCCGTCTTGGAAAGGAATCCCGTCGTGGCCACCACGCGCTCCGCACACACCGTCTGGGAAGGCAGCCTGACCGAGGGCAACGGCGTCATCGCCTTCGACTCCTCCGGGGCCATCGGGGAGCAGCCCGTGACGTGGGCCGCCCGCAGCCAGGAGGCGAACGGAAAGACCAGCCCCGAGGAGCTGATCGCGGCCGCCCACTCCAGCTGCTTCTCGATGGCCTTCTCGCACGCCCTCGCCGGCGCGGGCAACCCGCCCGCCAAGCTCGTCACCTCGGCAGACGTCACCTTCCAGCCGGGTGAGGGCATCACGGGCATCCACCTGACCGTGGAGGGCACCGTGCCCGGCCTCGACGAGGAGGCGTTCGTCGCCGCCGCCGAGGAGGCCAAGGTCAACTGCCCGGTCAGCCAGGCCCTGAAGGCCGTACCGATCACCCTGTCGGCGAAGCTCGCCTGAGCCGGCACGGCACGGCATCCGCCCGGGGGTGCCGGACGTCCGCCACGGACGCCTCGCACCCCCGGCGCACCGCCGACCGCGTGCCTGTCGTCCCCCCTCGACGACGGGCACCCGTCCCGCTGACCGCAGGGCCGGCGGGGCGGTCCGCCGGACGTCCGCGGCGCGCGAACGGCCCCCCATTGACAGGAGCCCGCGCACGTTTTGTGCTGGAAGTCCTGGAGTGCGGGGCTCCCTGGCGGAAGGGGACAGCGATGGGACGTCCGGTCGGTGTCGATCTCGGCACCACGAACTCGGTGGTGGCCGTCCTGGAGGGCGGCGAACCCACGGTCATCGCCAACGCGGAAGGCGCCAGGACCACGCCGTCGGTCGTGGCCTTCGCCAAGAACGGCGAGGTGCTCGTCGGCGAGGTCGCCAAGCGGCAGGCCGTGACCAACGTCGACCGCACCGCCCGCTCGGTCAAGCGCCACATGGGCGACGCGCACTGGCGCTTCCCGGACCGGGGCGACGTGGACGGCACCCGCTACCGCGCCCAGGAGCTGTCCGCCCGCGTCCTGCAGAAACTGAAGCGGGACGCCGAGTCCTACCTCGGCGAGGACGTCACCGACGCGGTGATCACGGTGCCCGCCTACTTCGACGACGCCCAGCGGCAGGCCACGAAGGAGGCCGGGGAGATCGCCGGCCTGAAGGTCCTGCGGATCATCAACGAGCCCACCGCCGCCGCCCTCGCCTACGGCCTCGACCGCGGCGAGGAGCAGACCGTCCTCGTCTTCGACCTCGGCGGCGGCACCTTCGACGTCTCCCTCCTGGAGATCGGCGACGGCGTCATCGAGGTCAAGGCCACCAACGGCGACACCCACCTCGGCGGCGACGACTGGGACCAGCGGATCGTCGAGTACCTGGTGAAGAGGTTCAAGGGGCAGTACGGCATCGACCTCGGCACCGACCGGATGGCGCTGCAACGGCTGCGCGAGGGCGCCGAGAAGGCGAAGATCGAGCTGTCCAGCTCCTCCGAGACGACGATCAACCTCCCCTACGTCACGGCCGGCGCCGAGGGCCCCCTCCACCTCGACGAGAAACTGACCCGCGCCCAGTTCCAGGAGCTCACGGCCGACCTGCTGGACCGCTGCCGCAGGCCCTTCCACCAGGCCGTCGAGGACGCCGGCGTCAAGCTGTCCGCGATCGACCACGTCATCCTCGTCGGCGGCTCGACCCGGATGCCCGCCGTGACGGAGCTGGTGCGGGAGCTGACCGGCAAGGACCCGCACAAGGGCGTCAACCCCGACGAGGTGGTGGCGGTCGGCGCCGCCCTCCAGGCGGGTGTCCTGCGCGGGGACGTCAAGGACGTACTGCTCCTCGACGTCACCCCGCTGTCCCTCGGCATCGAGACCAAGGGCGGCATCATGACCAGGCTCATCGAACGCAACACCACGATCCCCACCCGCCGTTCGGAGATCTTCACCACCGCCGCCGACAACCAGCCCTCGGTCGGCATCCAGGTCTACCAGGGCGAACGCGAGATCGCCGCGTACAACAAGAAGCTCGGTGTCTTCGATCTGACGGGCCTGCCGCCGGCCCCGCGCGGGGTGCCGCAGATCGAGGTGGCCTTCGACATCGACGCCAACGGGATCATGCACGTCTCCGCGAAGGACCTCGCCACCGGCCGGGAGCAGAAGATGACGGTGACCGGGGGTTCGGCGCTCCCGAAGGACGACATCGACCGCATGATGCGGGAGGCCGAGCAGTACGCCGAGGAGGACCGCAAGCGCCGGGAGGCGGCCGAGACCCGCAACCAGGCCGAGCAACTCGTCTACCAGACGGAGAAGTTCCTCCGCGACAACGCCGACCGGATCCCCGCCGACACCCGGTCCGAGGTCGAGTCGGCCGCCGCCGACCTGAAGGCCCTGCTGGAGCGGAACGCCGACACGGCGGCCCTGCGGGACGGCGTCGACAAGCTCGCCACGGTCAGCCAGCGCATGGGCCAGGCGATGTACGCGCAGGCCGAGCAGCAGCGGCCGACGGCCGACGGCACCGGGCCGGGCGGCCCGCCGCGGGACGAGGAGACCGTGGTGGACGCGGAGATCGTCGACGACGACAAGGACACCGGCAAGGACGCCCGCGGCCCGGCCGCCTGACGGCCACGGCGGCGACGCCGCACGCACGCGGCGCGGGGCAGGACGCCCCGGAGGAGGACGGTCAGCGGCGGCCTCCGGCGGGGGTGGGCGGCAGGGTGGCGCACACCGCGTCCAGCACGCACGCGTACGGCGTTCCGGCGGCGGTGAGCCGGGAGCGCAGCCGCGCCAGGGCGGCGCGGTGCTCGACGAGCGGTCCGGTGTCGCCGGTGCGCGAGGTGAACTCCAGGACCGCGGGCAGGAAGTCGGGCAGCTCCTCGCCGGTGAACTCCAGGCCGTGGGCACGGTAGAGGTCCTTGAACCGGCCCAGCGACATCCCGCGCCGCCGGGTGTCGCCGTCGTTCCACCGGCTCAGGTACAGGCTGTGCCGGTTCTCGACGTCGAAGACCTCCACGTAGTGCGCCTGGAGGTCCCGCTGCGGTGTCACGGCCGCGTGGTCGGTGAACTCCCGCAGCTGCGGGGCCGCCTCGCGCAGCAGCGGCAGCCGGGCCCGGAAGTCGTCGTCCGGGTAGGTCAGGCAGAGCGCCGCCGCCTGGTACAGCACCTCGAAACCGGGCATCGGACCTCCTCGTCGTCGTCCGCGGTCTGCCGTCCGCGCGGGATGCGGACGTTCTCCACCGGCACCAGCGGCAGCCTCCTGCGTCCCGAGTCCCGCCCCCTGTCTCGAACCTAGGGGCGGGCGCGGGAGCGCACCCGTTCACGGCGCCCGTACGGGTCACCCGGCACCGGCGCCTCAGGGTTTGCGGGCGACCCCCGCGTACACCGGCACGATGCCCTCGGCCTGGACGGCCACGTCCTCCGGCTCCGGCCGCCAGCCGGTGACCGGGATGACGCCCGGGCCCAGCAGCTCCAGGCCCTCGAAGAAGCGGGAGAACTCCGCCAGCGAGCGCGGGTGGAAGGGGGTGCCGCTCTGCCGGAAGCTGTCCGCCGCCTTCGCGATGGCCTCGGGGTTCAGATCGGGGGTGACCTGGGACAGGATCAGATGACTGCCCGGTGCGAGCGCCGCCATGTACGTCCGGAGCAGCCCGTACACGTCGTCGCCGGCCGGGTCCTCGTCCAGGTAGTGGGTGAGCGCCACCAGCGACAGGGCGACCGGCCGGCCGAGGTCCAGGGTCTCGCCCGCCCGGTCCAGCAGGGTGTCCAGGTCGCGGACGTCGGCGTGCACGTACTGGGTGGCCCCCTCGGGGGAACCGTGCAGCAGCGCCTCCGCGTGCCGCAGCACGATCGGGTCGTTGTCGGCGTACACCACCCTCGACTCCGGGGCCACGCCCTGCGCCACCTGGTGCAGGTTGGGCTCGGTGGGGATGCCGGTCCCGATGTCCAGGAACTGGCGCACCCCGGCCCCGGCGACGGCCCGCACGGCCCGGTGCATGAACCGGCGGTTGGCGCGCGCCCCGCGCACCACCGTGCCGTCCACGGCGAGGATCCGGCGGGCCAGCCGCTCGTCCACGGGATAGTTGTCCTTGCCGCCCAGCCACCAGTCGTACACGCGCGCCGGATGCGGCCTGCTGGTGTCGACGCGGACGGGCGCTGCGGACTCGGATCCGGTCATGCGGGGTCTTCTCCTGGTGGTGGGATCGGTGGTGACGGCCGTGCTCACGGGGTCCCGCGGAGTTCCCGCAGGAGCGTGACGGTGCGCTGTGCCGACGCGGCGTGCGCCGTCATGTGGTCGAGGACCTCCAGGTGCAGGGAGACCTCCTTGCGCGAGTCCAGGTACAGGGCGCCGGACAGGTACTCGGTGACGACCATGTCCGGCAGCTCGGGCTCGGCGAAGCGGAAGAGCGAGAACGGCGCGGACGTCCCCGGGTGCGGGCCGTCGGCCAGCTCGGCGACCTGCAACGTGATCCGGTCGCGGTCGGCGAACTCCAGCAGCTTGTCGAACTGCTCGTACATCACCGAGGGGTCGACGCTCACCGGGCGGCGCAGCACCGTCTCGTCCATCACCACCCACAGGTGCGGCGGGTTCGGGCCGTCCAGCAGCCGCTGCCGGGCCATGCGCAGCGACACGTGCCGCTCGATCGCCTCCGGGCTGGTCCGCCCGACCGTCCCGGCCTCCAGCACGGCCCGCGCGTACGCCTCGGTCTGCAACAGGCCCGGCACGAAGTGCGGTTCGTAGGAGCGGATCATCCGTGCCGCGCCCTCCAGGCTCACGTACAGGCTGAACCACTCCGGGAGCACGTCGTGGAAGCGCTGCCACCAGCCGGGGCGGTTCGCCTCCTCGGCGAGCGCGACGAACGCGGCGGTCTCCTCCTCGGACACCCCGTACGTCTCCAGCAGCACCTGCACGTACGGGATCTTCAGCGCGACCTCGGCCGTCTCCATGCGCCGCACGGTCGCCTGGGCCACGCGCAGCGCGCGGGCCGCCTCGTCACGGCCGAGGCCGGCCGCCTCGCGCAGCTCCTGAAGCCGTCTGCCGAGTACCACCTGGCCCACCGTGGGCGCGGGCCGTCGTTCACTCACGCCACGTCTCCCCTACGTGTCGAGGCACGCGGGCCAGTGTGTCATGCCGCGGCGGTGCTTCCACAGGGGCGACGGCGGGACGACCCCACCGGGCGGCACCGGACGGCCGGACGGCACCGGACGGCCGGGCGTGGCGGCCGGCATGACCCCGTGGGTAATCGACCCGGTCCGCCGCGGGCGGGATCGTGGAGGCGGCGGGTCCGGGCCGGCGCACTCCGGCCCGGACCCGCCGTCCCCGCCCGCGTACCGACCTCGACGGAGGGTGATGCGTCATGTCCGCGACCCTGCCCACATCCCGAACCGCCGCGCAGCCCGCGGTGCGGCCCGCCCCGCAGCCCGCCGCGCTCACCGCGCTCGCCCGCACCGCCGAGCCGCACAGCGCCCTGCGCCGTTCCTCGCCGTGGACGCCGTGGACGCCGTGGACGCCGTGGACGCCGTGGTCACCGCCGTCAACGGCCTCGCCTACCTCGCCGTCTCCGGTCCGCTCGGCGGGCTCCTCGGCGTCGCCCCGGGGCTGCTGCTCGGACTCGGCCTCTTCCTGACGGCGTACGCGGCCGCGGTGGGTCTCCTCGCCTCCCGCGCCCGTCCGGCCGCGCCGGCCGTGAGGGCGGTGGTCGAGGTCAACCTCGCCTGGTCGGCGCTTAGGGCGTTTTTGATGGATCTCCGCGGCGTCGCGGCGTTCGGTGCGCACTCTCGCCGCACGGTGCGGAGGGCCAGGTGGCTCCGCCACATGACCCTCCGCACCGCACACCGAGAGCACGCACCGAACGCCGCTCCTTCTTCCACGGAGATCCATCAGAAGCGCCCTAGCGCCTGCGCGCTCGCCGCCTGGCTGTCACCGACCGCGGTGGGCGCGGTCTGGACGGTGCTCCAGGCGCTGGTGGTGGCCGCTCTCGCGGTGCTCCAGCACCTTGCGCTGCGGGCGGCCCGGCGCGGCTGACGGCGGCTCAGCCGGACAGCGCGTGCAGGTACGCGACCGTCTCCGGGTCGGCCGGGAGGAACGTCTCGATGGCCAGTTCGGCGACGGTCACGTCCATCGGGGTGTTGAACGTGGAGATGGAGGAGACGAACGACAGCGTCCGCCCCCCGTGCTCGATCCGCAGCGGCAGCGCGACGCAGGGCACCGGCTCGGCCGGTTCGCACGGGGAGACGGTCCCGGGCACCGGATAGGCCGCGACCTCCTCGTACAGCTCCCGCAGCGGGGCGGAGCGGTGCAGGGCGATCTGGCGCTCCATCTGGGCCAGCAGGTGCCGCCGCCACTCCGGCAGGTTGCGGATGCGCGGCGCGAGGCCCCGCGGGTGGAGGGTCAGGCGCATCGCGTTCAGCGGCGGCGTCAGCAGGGACTCGGGGACGCCGTCCAGCAGCATCATGATCCCGCGGTTGGCCGCCTGCACGTCGTACAGGGCGTCCACCACCAGCGCCGGGTACGGCTCGTAGCCCCGCAGCAGGCGCTGAACGCCCGCGCGCAGCCCGTGCAGCGCCGGGTCGTCCAGCGGGGTCTCGCGGTAGCGCGGGGCGTACCCCGCCGCCAGCAGCAGCGCGTTGCGCTCGCGCACGGGGACGTCGAGGTGCTCGGCGAGCCGCAGCACCATCTCCTCGCTGGGCCGCGAGCGGCCGGTCTCGACGAAACTGACGTGCCGGGCCGAGGAGTCCGCGCGCAGGGCCAGCTCCAGCTGGCTGAGCCGCCGCCGCTGCCGCCAGGCCCGCAGCAGCGGGCCCGCGCCCCGGCTGGACGGGGCGGCGGGGGAGGTGGCGGGGGCGGCGGTGCCGGTCTCGACGGTCGTCATGCCCGCGACCGTAGCCGAGGGGTGGCGTCCCGCACGAGGCGTTCGGGGCGGGTCCGGCCGGGCGCCGACGGGCGGGCGTGGCCCGCCGGCCGTCCGGGAACGCTCTGACCAGGGCCGCCAGGCCTGTTCTGTGGCAGGCTGGACGGGTACGCGACACCCCTGAAGGGAGCCGGCGCATGGCCGTGGAACCGCTGTCGCAGAAGGAGATCGAGGAGCGGCTGGCCGAGCTGCCCGGCTGGTCCCTCGAGGCCGGCCGCCTCACCCGCTCCTACCGGCTCGCCTCCCACTTCGCCGCCACCGCCCTGGTCGTCCACGTGGCGCAGGTCCAGGACGAACTCGACCACCACTCCGACCTCACCCTCGGCTACCGCACGGTGTCCCTCGCCGTGCACACGCACAGCGCGGGCGGCGCCGTCACCGAGTTCGACTTCGAGCTCGCCAGACGGGTGGAGGAGCTCGCCCCGGGCCACGGGGCCCACTGACCCGCGCGACGGACCGGACGGAGCGCGGAGGGGGGAGCGGGCGTGCTGGACTACGAAGAGGAAGCCGGACGCTACGACGCCTCCCGCGGCGGCGAGCCCCGGGCGGCCGCCGCCGCGGAGGCCGTCCTAGGCCTGGTCCCGGCCCCGGCCCGCAGTCTGCTCGACGTCGCCTGCGGCACGGGCATCGTCACCCGCAGGTTCGCGGCCGGGCGCGACGGCCTGCGGGTGACCGGCGTCGACCTGGCGTCCGAGATGGTCCGCCAGGCCGCCGTACGCCTGCCCGGCGCCGTCGTCCGCGCCGACAGCCGCCGACTGCCCTTCCGCGACGGCGAGTTCGACGCCGTCAGCAGCGTCTGGCTGCTGCACCTGCCGGAGGGCGACGCGGACGTGCGCCGGATCGTCGGCGAGTGCGCCCGGGTGCTGCGGCCCGGCGGCGTCTGGGTCACCACGGTCGACAAGGCCGCCGCGCACAACGTCGGCAGCGACATCGACGCCGTGCTCGCCTCCCGGCCGCCCCGGGCCGCCCGCGACGAGGCGTCCCGCGTCGAGGCCCACGCCCGCGCGTGCGGCCTGGTCCCGGCCGGGCGGGCCCGCTTCCCCGGCCGGGGGCAGGGCCGCTCGCCCCGCCGTACGGTCGCCGACCTGCGGCGCGGCTGGTTCGTCACGCTGCCGCCCGGGGAGCCGCTCGCGGACCGGTTCGCCGAGCGGCTGGCCCGGCTGCCCGACCAGGACCGGCCCCGCCCGGACCCCGTGTTCACCCTCCGGGCGTTCCGGAAACCGGCCGTGCCGCCGGGGGAGGGCTGACTCGGCCGCGCGTCATCTCCCCGAAAACAACGTGACGCACCCCGGCAACCCCCCGTCGCCCGGCGGCGACTGACGGGCGACAACCTGTCCGTCCCCACCGGGAGGTCCCCCCGTGCAGCACCCGCACCCGCACCCGCGGCCGCGCCCGGCCACGCATCGCAAACGGCGCCGCGGCGCGCTCCTCGCCGCCGTGACCGCCGTGACCGCGCTGGTCGGAGCCGGTCTCACCACGCTCTCCACGGACACCGCCGAGGCGGCCACGGCCCGCCAGGTCGAGGCACTCGACCGCGGCGTCGTGAGCGTGCACACCGACAGCGGCAACCTGGTCAGCTGGCGCTGGCTGGGCACCGACCCGAACGACATCTCCTTCAACGTCTACCGGGCCGGCACCAAGGTCAACTCCAGCCCGATCACCGGCTCCACCAACTACTTCCACTCCGGCGCGCCCGCCCAGGCCGACTACACGGTCCGCGCGATCGTGGGCGGCGTGGAACAGGCCGACTCCGTGCACGCGGTGCAACTGCGCGCCGGCTACACGGACGTGCCCATCAGCGCGCCCTCCGGCGGCACCACGCCCGACGGCGTCGCCTACACCTACGAGGCCAACGACGCCTCCGTCGCCGACCTCGACGGCGACGGGGCACTGGACTTCGTGCTGAAGTGGCAGCCGACGAACGCCAAGGACAACTCGCAGTCGGGCTACACCGGCAGCACGGTCGTCGACGGCATCAAGCTCGACGGCACCCGGCTGTGGCGCATCGACCTGGGCCGCAACATCCGCTCCGGCGCCCACTACACGCAGTTCCAGGCGTACGACTACGACGGCGACGGCAGGGCCGAGGTGGCCATGAAGACCGCCGACGGCACGGTCGACGGCACCGGCGCGGTCATCGGCAGCTCGTCCGTCGACTACCGCAACTCCAGCGGCTACGTCCTGTCCGGCCCCGAGTACCTGACCATGTTCGACGGCCAGACCGGCAGGGCCCTGGGCACGGTCGACTACGTCCCGGCCCGCGGCACGGTCTCGTCGTGGGGCGACTCCTACGGCAACCGCGTCGACCGCTTCCTCGCGGGCACGGCGTACCTGGACGGCGTCCGCCCGTCGCTGATCATGGCGCGCGGCTACTACACCCGCACGGTGATCGCCGCCTGGGACTGGCGGGGCGGCGCCTTCACCCGCCGCTGGACCTTCGACACCAACTCCTCCACCAACACCGGCAAGGGGTACGACGGCCAGGGCTCGCACAGCCTGTCCGTCGGGGACGTCGACAACGACGGCAAGGACGAGATCGTCTACGGCGCGATGGCCGTCGACGACAACGGCAGCGGCCTGTGGACCACGAAGACCGGCCATGGTGACGCCCAGCACCTGGGCGACCTGGACCCGTCGACGTCGGGCCTGGAGTACTTCAAGGTCTCGGAGTCGACCTCCCAGCCGGCCGAGCTGTACATCGACCCGGCGACCGGCGCGATCCGCTGGCAGCTGTCGGCGTGCTGTGACAACGGCCGGGGCGTGGCCGGCGACATCTACGCCGGTAACGACGGCGCCGAGGTCTGGTCGGCCTCCGACACGTACATCCGCGACGAGGCCGGCGCCACCAAGGGCCGGGAGCCGTCCTCCGTCAACTTCCTGTCCTGGTGGGACGGCGACACCGTGCGCGAACTCCTCGACGGCACGAACATCGACAAGTACGGCACCTCCTCCGACACCCGCCTGCTGACCGGCTCCGGCGTCCACTCCAACAACAGCACCAAGGCGACGCCGTCCCTCTCCGGAGACATCCTCGGCGACTGGCGCGAGGAGGTCGTCTGGCCGACGACGAACAACACGGCCCTGCGGATCTACTCGACCCCGGTCGAGACCAGCACCAGGATCACGACCCTGCTGCACGACACGATGTACCGCACGGGCCTCGCCTGGCAGAACACCGCCTACAACCAGCCCCCGCACCCGAGCTTCTTCCTCGGCAACGGGATGGCCACGGCACCCCGGCCGGCGGTCTACACCCCCTGACCGCACAGGGGCGCGTGCCGCATCCGGCACGCGCCCCCTTCGGGTCAGCTGACCGTGCAGCTCTGCTCGCCCAGCTTGAACGCCGTCGGTTCCGCGTTCGTCCCCGACCAGCTCCCGGTGAAGCCGAAGCCCACCGACGAGCCGGCCGCCACGTTCGCGTTCCAGCCGACGTTCGCCGCCGTCACCGCCGCACCCGACTGGGTGTGCGCGGCGTTCCAGATCTGCGAGACGGTCTGCCCGTCGGGGAACGTCCAGCCGAGGCTCCAGCCGGACCACGCGCTCGTCCCCGTGTTGGTGAGCTTCACGTCCGCCTGGAAGCCGCCCGACCACTGGTTGGTGATGCTGTACGTCACGGCGCAGGCGCCCGTCGGCGTCGGATCCGTACCGCCGCCGCCGTCCCCGCCCCCGTCCCCGCCCCCGGTGTCGGAGGTGTCGCCGTAGATGACGCCGCGGCCGTTGGTCGCGACGTAGACACGGCCGTAGACCCTCGGGTCGCCGGTGATCGCCGCGCCGGTCCAGCCCCACTGGTGGGCGTCGTCGTTGATCCTGGTCCAGGTGGCGCCCTGGTCCGTGGAGCGGAAGACGCCGCGCACGCCGGCGATCTTCGCGCTGGTGTAGAGGGTCTGGTACGACGCCCCGGACGCGGCCTTGCCGAAGCCGATCGTGTCGGCCTCCTCGACGTTCGACAGTTCGGTGAACGTCGCGCCGCCGTCGGTGGAGTGCCACAGCCCGTACGCCCCGTCGCTCGCCCCGCCGGCCAGCCACACGTCGCCCTCCACCCCGGGCAGCGCCTTGAACCGCACGCTGTCACCGCTGGGCAGGCCCGTCGCCGCGGACGCGGTGAAGGTCGCGCCGCCGTCCGTGCTGACGTAGAACCTCCCCGACTTGAAGCCGTAGAAGGTCAACGGGTCGACGCGGTCCGACTCCACGATCGCGCCGGCCGGGATGCCGCTCGACGCCGACCACGACGAGCCGAAACCGGTGGTGTACTGGACGCCCGTGCCCGCCGGGCTCCACACGAAGCGGCTGCCGTCCGCGGCCGCGGCCACGGTCCCGCCGCCGCTCACGCCCGAGGGATCCGTCCCCGCGAACCAGTTGGCGCCGTTGTCCGTCGAGAACGCCACGTGCGGGCCCGAGTCGAGGTTGCCGACCCGCACCACCGTGTTCGGGTTGGACTCGGCGTAGTCCAGGCTCGTCGTCGACGTGAAGTTCGGCGAGGTGAACATCATCGACGGGACCTTCGTCAGGTCCGTGTGCCGGAACCCGCCGATGTCACCGAGGGCGCTCAGCAGCGGGGCACCGGACGGGGGAGCGGCGAGGTCGTTGACCGCGGTCTCCTCCAGGCCCTGCACCATCGGCTTGACGGTGAACTGGGCGCCGCTGTCCCAGTTGGTGAGGTTCTCCGTGCCGTAGACCGTCGCCCCCGTCCCGTACATCATCCGGTTCGAGTCGAACGGGTCGATCTCCAGCGACTCCGTCATCCACCCCAGCTTCGGCGTCTGCTCGGGCGGCGAGGGGTTGGCGCCCCAGGTCAGCCAGGGCGAGGAGGAGACGTCCATCGTGTAGCGGTTGGCGCGGTTGGGGTACGACGTGTAGTCCCAGGCCTTCGTCCAGGTGCCGCCGCTGTCCGTGGAGCGGAAGATCTGGGTGTCCGGCCACCAGGAGCTGTAGGCGGTGGCCATGACGGTGCCGGGGTTCTGCCGGTCGACGGTCAGCCCGCTGAAACCGTAGTAGGTGTCGGCCTCCGCCACCGGGCTGATGTCCGTCCAGGTGCCGGTCGCCGTCGCGTACCGCGACAGCCGGCCCTTGCCGCCGTCGTAGGGGCCGCCCTTGTCGCCGTAGGCCAGGTAGAGGTAGCCGTTCTCCGCGTCGAGCACGCCCTTGTGCGCCAGGTAGCCGGTGGGCTGACCGGCCAGCCTGCTCCAGGTCGCGCCCCCGTCCGTCGACCGGTACACCGCGTTCTGGAGGTCCGCCACCCCGACGTAGATCGTCTGCGTGGCGGTGCCGGAGCCGCCGGTGGACTCGTCGAAGGTGACCCAGACGATGCCCTGGTTGTCGCTCGCGTAGCCGGAGGTGTCGCTCGCGTCCTGCACGTAGTTGCCGACGTTGGGGAAGTTCGTCACCTGCGACCAGGTGGCGCCCGAGTCCGTCGACCGCCACAGGCCCTTGCCGCTGGGCGCGCCCAGGTAGAGCACGCTGTTGCGGTTCGGGTCCACCGCGAGCCGCTCGCCCATGCCCCGGCCGGGCATGTTGCCGCCCAGCTTGAACGGCAGGTCCGTCTTCTGCCAGCTCGCGCCCCGGTCGGCGGAGCGCAGCACGGCCCCGTTGCCCGGGTCCCAGCTGTTGGTGTACGTGCCGACGGCGGCGTAGACGTTGTCCGGGTCGACGGAGTCGGAGGCCAGGCTCACCACGCCCGTGTGCCCCCAGTCCGCCCAGCCGACCGAGTCCAGCAGCGGCGTCCACGTCTGTGTCGACTCCGCCCAGCGGTAGGCGCCGCCGATGTCGGTGCGCGCGTAGGCGAGGTCCTTCTCGGTGCGGTTGAAGACGATTCCCGGGACGAAGCCGCCGCCGTCGATGCGGGCGTTCTTCCAGGTGTACGACTCTGCGGCCAGGGTCACGTCCGGGCCGGCGTCGGCCGCCAGTACGGGCGGGGTGCCCGCGAGCAGGCCGGCGGCCAGCGCCAGGACGGCCGTCAGGATGCGGGTTCTTCGCACGGTGGGGGTCCTTCCTCGTGAAGCCATGTGGAGCCATGGGGGAGGAGGTGCGGGGAGAAGCTGCGGGGAGGAGGTACGGGGAGCGGGCGCGGTGGGGCGCGACGACCGGGCGGCCCCCTGTGCGGTGGGGACCGCCCGGCGCGGTACGCGAAGCCTTAGCGGGGGCTTATTCGAGGAGCTCCGCGTACGAGCCCATGGCCAGGGCGATGTCCGCCTGGGCCCAGAACCGGTGGTACGTGAACACGGGCGCGGCTCCGCCCGCGAGATAGCTCTCGATCTTCGACCAGTTGGGGTCGTCCTCGTAGAAGGACCTGATCGAGTCGAAGGTCGAGGAGGAGTTCACCGTGTCGCCGTTCGGCATGGTGCCGGTCCAGCCGCTCGGGACGTACACGGCGTCGTCGAAGCGGTTGTAGTCGGCGCGGGTCTCCGGGACGGCGATGCCCAGGCTGTCCTGGTGGTTGTCCCACATGCCGTCGAGGAGGGCTTTGGCCGTCGTCGCGGCCTCGGTGTCACCGGAGCGGTCGGCGTAGTACGTCAGGGTCTTGGCGTACGCGGCGGCCACACCGACGTCGTTGGTGTAGTCGGCGACGGTGACGTGCAGCCCGTTGTTGGCTCCCGGGCTGGCGGCGTTCCAGGTGTCGGGCTGGCCCGACCACTGGAGCGTGGAGGGGATCAGATAGGTGCCGTCCGGGTTCACGGTGGTCTCGGACAGCGCCCAGTCGACCCACTTGTCCAGGACCGTCTTGGCGGCCGCGTCGCCCGTCTGCTGGTAGTACTCGGCGACCCGCTCCATCGACCACGCCTGGAAGCCGAACCACTGGTTGGACGGCGGGTCGTGGTAGACGGGCTGCTGGTCGTAGTACATGCCGTAGAACGTCGACGTGCCGGCCGGCGGGGTCGCGTAGCGGCCCGCCCAGCTGTTGGTCGCGCCGCCCGCGATGGCGCCCTCGGACGACTGGAGCCAGCGGTAGAACTCCAGCTGCCGGTCCAGCGAGGTGGCCCAGTCCGCCTGGCCCGTCGCCGACTTGGGCTTCAGGTCGGCGTGGCTGCTGAGCGCGTAGGCGGCCAGGGGGTTCTGGTAGCCGCCGTGGGCGTGGCTGGAGCCGATCCGCCAGGCCCAGCCGGCGCTGGTGTCGGTGGCGCCGCCCCAGGCGTAGTACCAGGACAGCAGGTAGTGCGAGGCGTCCTTGCCGGTGCCCGCGGGGCAGGCGGAGGTGCCGACGCAGTTGCCGACCTTCTTGAAGTACTTGTCGTACATCGCGTAGCGCAGGTAGTCGCCCATCTTGGCCGCCTTGGCGACGGTGGCCGAGATCTGGCTGCCCTGGCCCTGCTGGTCGGCCCAGAGGTCCGCCCAGTACGCGGCCTGCACGGCCCGGGCGTCGGCGTCCGGCGCGTTGGTGAACTTCCACTGCTCGGCGTAGGAGGCGTCACCGGTGAACAGGTCCAGGTACCCGTTCGTCCCGCCGTACGTGAAGTTGTCGCAGGTCGGCTGGGGCACCGTCTCCCACACCGACTCCTGCGCGCCGCGCTGGAAGGTGTTGATGTAGGAGGGGCCGGTGTCGGAGGGGCCGGCCTCGCACTTGCCGGGCGAGTTGCCGTAGCCGTAGACGTTGTCGACGTCCTGGAGCCAGTGCATGCCGTAGACGTCGTCCGTGCCGTACGCGGTCTTCAGCTCGGCGGCGATCGGGTCCGTTCCCACCGGCACCGTCCCGTCCAGCCGCGCCGGGTACTCCTGCGGTGTGTCCAGTTCCGGCGCGTAGGTCGCCGGCTTGGACGCGTTGTAGAAGGAGTTCGTCGGCTGGTCGGCGTGGGTGGGGATCATGTACTTCTCCATGATCTCCCAGGCGCCGTTGAACCGGGTCCAGTCGCCGGTGACCTTGCCGTACATGGCCTGGAGCCACAGCAGGTAGCTGTAGGCCTCCGACGTGGTCTCGTGGCCGTGGTCCGGGGCCTCGACGATCAGCGTCTCCACCGAGTGGTAGGGGATGCCCTCGGGGGAGAAGTAGCCGTTCGCCGGGTCGGTGATCTTGCCGTAGAGCTCCAAAAAGCGGGCGTCGTACTCCTGCGACGCGGCGATCTGGGTGACCGTGACCGAGGCCTTGGCGTGTCCGGTGGCCGTCGACTCGAAGGTCGCCGAGCCGGTGCCGGAGGCGTCGCCCGTGAGGGTCACCTTCTGGGCGGTGCTCCAGTTCGACGGGGTGAAGGTGAGGCTCGCGCCGCCGGTCACCGTCAGGCCCGTGTTCCCGCTCGTCCGGGCGGTCGCCACGGTCACGTTCGCCGACGGCTGCGTCGACAGCTTCACCTCGTACGAACCCGTCCCGCCCTGCTGCACGGCGAGCTGGGTGGCCGAGGCGACCACGGCCGGTCCCGAGGCGACCGTGATGCCGACCGGCGCGGAGGACGCGGACGCGCCCAGGCTGTCGTACGCCTTCGCCAGCAGGGAATGACTGCCCACGGTCAAGCCGGAGGCGGACAGCGAGAACGGCGCGCTGGTGTCGGTGCCGAGCAGGGCCGTGTCGTCGTAGAACTCGACCTTGGTGACGGTCGCGCCGTCGGCGGCCGCCGCGGTGGCCGCGAGCGGCACCGCGTCGCCCTGGGTGTAGACGGCGCCGGGCGCCGGGCTGGTCAGCACGGTGACGGGGGGCTGATGGGCGCCGGTGCACGGGGTGCCGTTGACGGAGAAGCTCGTGGGGGCGGCGTTGGTGCCGCTGTAGGTGAACTGCGCGCCCGTGGTGACCGCCGCGGCGGCGGCGACCGTCCCGTTGTACGAGGCGTTGTTCACGGTGATCTGCTGACCGGACTGCGACCAGGTGCCGTTCCAGCCGTTGGTCAGCTTCTGGTTGCCCGCGTAGGCGTACGTCAGGGCCCAGCCGCTGATCGGGTCCGTGCCCCGGTTGGTGAGGGTCAGTTCCGCGGTGAAGCCGGAACCCCAGTCGTTGGTCTTGTAGTCCACGCTGCACTGGACGGCCGCCGCCTGGGCGGGAGTCGTGCTCGTGCTCAGCATGGCCACGGGAAGCGCGAGGGCCGCCACGACGGCGGTCCACAGCCGCCGCGCCGCGCGGCGTCTGCGTGAGGGATCCATGGTGCTGGTTCCTCCTTGCGGCTCGGAGAAGGGGGAGGAGCAACAAGCCTTGAACCAGTGGGAGCGCTCCCATAGTGGGGAGGGGCTGGAGTGCGGTCAAGGTGCTTGAAGAGTCGAAAAGATTCGACGCGAGGAAGTTGAGGGAAAGTCAGCAGGTCTCTTGTTCTTTGCCGACCCTTGGCGCTAGCTTCATCGACACCAGTGGGAGCGATTCCATCAGTCGGCGCGTCCGTCACGACGTGCCCGAGCTGCAAGGAGTCGCTCATGCGACACCCCCCGCGTTCAGTACTTTTAGCCGTCACCGGCACGGTCGCCCTGAGCCTGGGCGCCATCCTGCCGGCCGTGACGGCACAGGGAGCCACGCCCGCGTGCACGGTGGAGTACTCCGTCACCGGCCAGTGGGACGCCGGCTTCCAGGGGGCCGTGACCATCACGAACAACGCCGCGGCCATGAGCGGTTGGAGCCTCGGCTTCGACTTCGCGAACGGCCAGACGGTCACACAGGGCTGGAACGCCAAGTGGTCCCAGTCCGGCGCGACCGTCACCGCGGTGAACGAGAGCTACAACGGCACGCTCGGCACCGGCGCGAGCGTCAGCGCCGGATTCCTGGCCACCAGGGCGGGGACCAACACCGCACCGACCGCGTTCCGGCTCAACGGCACCACCTGCAACGTCGCCACCGACCCCACGCCCACCCCCACCTCCACGACCACTTCCACCCCGACCCCGACTCCCACCCCCACGCCGACCGATCCGCCGGACACCGGTGACGAGCCGCCCGTGCTGCGCGTCTCCGGGAACCAGCTCGTGGACGCCGACGGCACCACCCGTCGTCTGCTCGGCGTCAACCGTTCCGGCGGCGAGTTCATGTGCGTGCAGGGCCGCGGCATCTTCGACGGCCCCGTCGACGACGCCGCCGTCCAGGCGATCGCCGACTGGAACGCCAACACCGTCCGCATCCCCCTGAACGAGGAGTGCTGGCTGGGCCTGTCCAACATCGCGACCGAGTACGGCGGGGCGCGGTACATCGCCGCGGTCGAGGACCTGGTGGCCCGCGTCGAGGCGCACGGCATGACACCGATGCTCGAACTGCACTGGTCCTGGGGCCAGTACACGGGAAACTCGGCCGGCTGCTCCGACGTGCACGCCTCCTGCCAGAAGCCGATGCCGAACATGCGGTACACGCCGGCGTTCTGGACCTCGGTGGCCGACACCTTCAAGGACGACCCGGCGGTGGTGTTCGACCTGTTCAACGAGCCCTACCCGGACCGCGCGACCGCCACGGCCACCGAGGCGTGGCAGTGCTGGCGGGACGGCGGCACCTGCTCCGGCATCGGCTACGAGGTCGCCGGCATGCAGGACCTCGTCGACGCCGTACGGTCCACCGGCGCCACGAACCTGATCCTCGCCGGGGGACTCGCCTACTCCAACGACCTCAGCCAGTGGCCGGCCCACCGGCCCACCGACCCGGCGGGCAACCTCGCCGCCGCCTGGCACGTGTACAACTTCAACTCCTGTGCCAACGAGAGCTGCTGGAACTCCACGCTCGCCCCGGTCGCCGCCCAGGTTCCGCTGGTGGCGGGGGAGATCGGGGAGAACACCTGCTCACACGGTTTCGTCGACCAGGTCATGCAGTGGTTCGACGAGCGCGACCTGTCGTACCTGGGCTGGACCTGGAACACCTGGGACTGCTCCTCGGGTCCGTCCCTGATCTCCGACTACGACGGGACGCCCACGGCGTACGGCATCGGGCTGCGCGACCATCTGCGCGCCCTGAACGGATGACACACCCGTACGGCGCGAGATCCGCGCCGCACGCCCTCCCCACCGCACGAAATCCGCACCGCACCGCACGAGATCCGCACCACACCAGATCCGCAACGAGAGGGAAACCCGCACTCATGAGCCGCAGCAGAACAGCGATACTCGCCGCGCTGGCGCTGGTCGCCGGTGCCTCCGGGACGGCACTCGCGGTCGTCCCCGGTGACGTCGGCATCGCCGCCGTCCCCTGCTCCGTCGCCTACCAGGTGCAGAACGACTGGGGCAGTGGATTCACCGCCAACGTCACCGTCACCAACAACTCCACCGCGAAGTCCAGCTGGTCGGTGAAGTGGTCGTACGCCGGAAACCAGAAGATCACCAGCGGCTGGAACGCCAAGATCACCCAGTCCGGGACGGCCGTCACCGCCGCCAACGAGAGCTACAACGGCACCCTGGCGACCGGAGGGTCGGCCAGCTTCGGCTTCCAGGGCACCTACAGCGGCACCAACGCCGTCCCGACCACGTTCACCCTCGACGGTGTGACCTGCAACGTCGACGACGGCGGCACCGATCCCACCGATCCCACGGACCCGACCGACCCGACCGATCCGACCGACCCCTCCGACCGGGTCGACAACCCCTACACCGGCGCCAAGGTCTACGTGAACCCCGAGTGGTCCGCGAAGGCCGCCGCCGAGACCGGCGGCAGCCGTATCTCCAACCAGCCCACGGGCGTGTGGCTCGACCGGATCGCCGCCATCGAGGGCGTGAACGGCGGCATGGGCCTGCGGGACCACCTCGACGCGGCCCTGGAGCAGCAGGGCTCCGACGAGGAGGTCGTCCAGCTGGTGATCTACGACCTGCCCGGCCGTGACTGCGCCGCCCTGGCCTCCAACGGCGAGCTGGGACCGACGGAGATCGACCGCTACAAGAGCGAGTTCATCGACCCGATCGCGGAGATCCTCGCCGACCCGGCCTACGCCTCGCTGCGGATCGTCACCACCATCGAGATCGACTCGCTGCCCAACCTCGTCACCAACACCGGCAGCCGGGCGACCGCGACCGCGGCCTGCGACACCATGCTGGCCAACGGCAACTACGTGAAGGGCGTCGGCTACGCGCTGAGCCGGCTCGGGGCGATCCCCAACGTCTACAACTACATCGACGCCGGTCACCACGGCTGGCTCGGCTGGGACGACAACTTCGCGCCGTCCGCCCAGCTCTTCTACCAGGCCGCCAACGCCGAGGGCGCCACCGTCGACGACGTCCACGGCTTCATCACCAACACGGCGAACTACAGCGCCCTGAAGGAGAACAACTTCACCGTCAACGACACCGTCAACGGCACCTCGGTGCGCCAGTCGGAGTGGGTCGACTGGAACCGCTACGTCGACGAGCTGTCGTACGCGCAGGCCTTCCGCAACCAGCTGGTGACGGCCGGCTTCGACTCCGGCATCGGCATGCTGATCGACACCTCCCGCAACGGCTGGGGCGGCACCGCCCGGCCCACCGGCCCGGGCGCCACGACCTCCGTCGACACCTACGTCGACGGCGGCCGCTACGACCGCCGCATCCACATCGGCAACTGGTGCAACCAGGCCGGAGCCGGCCTCGGCGAGCGTCCGCAGGCCGCCCCGGCGACCGGGATCGACGCCTACGTCTGGATGAAGCCGCCGGGCGAGTCCGACGGCTCCAGCACGGCGATCGAGAACGACGAGGGCAAGGGCTTCGACCGCATGTGCGACCCGACGTACACGGGCAACGCCCGCAACGGCAACAACCTGTCGGGTTCCCTGGCGGGCGCGCCGCTCTCCGGCCACTGGTTCTCCGCGCAGTTCCAGCAGCTGATGCAGAACGCCTACCCGCCGCTGTCCTGACCGGGTGACACCGGACGGAGCTCCCGCCGGAACCGTCGCTGACGGTCCGGCGGGGGCTCCGCCCGCTTCACTCCGTCCGGGACCGTGCGGATCCGGTTTGCTCAAGGGACTCCGTTTTTTGCCGTCCCGGCAACAGCGGTGGCCTCCGTCCGGTGCGTCGGCGCACGCTGTCGGCACACCGGAGGAGAGGCTGACCACCATGGCGCACCAGCAGCACGGCCACCACGGCCACCACGGCCACCACGGCCACCAAGGCCACCAGGGCGACACCCACGGCGCGGACCACGCGGACCACGCGGACCACCCGGACCGGCCGCACGGCGGGCACGGACACCACCACCACGGTCACGGCCAGGACACCGACATCGACTGGGCCGAGATGGCCCCGCACCTGGAGGCGCAGGCCGAACTCTTCACGCCTCTGTACGAGCGGGCCCTGTCCTGGCTGGGCAGGGAGGTGACCGAGCCGGGGCTGATCGTCGACGTGGGCAGCGGCCCCGGTGTCGTCACCTGCCTGTTCGCCGAGACGTTCCCCGGCGCGCGGGTGCTGGCCGTCGACGGTTCGGCGCCGCTCCTGGAGCGGGCCCGGGCGCGGGCCGGCCGGCTCGGCCACGGGGACCGGTTCGACACCCTGGCCGGTGACCTCCCCGGCGTCCTCGCCGAGCTGGACTACCCGGCCGACCTGCTGTGGGCCGGCCGCAGCCTGCACCACCTCGGCGACCAGCGCGCCGCCCTCGCCGCGTTCGCCGAGCGGCTCGCGCCCGGCGGCACGCTGGCGATCATGGAGGGCGGTCTGCCGTCCCGGTTCCTCCCCCGCGACCTGGGCATCGGCCGCCCCGGCCTGGAGGCGCGGCTGGACGCGCTGGAGGCGGAGTGGTTCGCCCGGATGCGGGCCGATCTGCCCGGTTCCGTCGCGGAGACCGAGGACTGGGCGGCCCTGCTGGGCGCCGCGGGGCTGAAGCAGGCCCGCTCCCGCACCTTCCTGCTCGACCTGCCCGCCCCGGCCTCCGACCGGGCCCGCGCCCACATCGCCGCCTCCCTCGGCCGGCTGCGGGACGCCTTCGGCGACGTGCTCGACGCCGACGACCGCGCCGTCCTGGACCGGCTGCTCGACCCGGCCGACCCCGCGGGCCTGCACCGCAGGCCGGACGTGTTCGTCCTGGCGGCCCACACCGTGCACACGGCGGTCAAGCCGGTCCAGGCGTGAGCGACCGGCCCAGGCGTGAGCGACCGGTCCGGGGGCGCCGAACACGTCCCCCGGACCGGTGGCGGCGAGTCCGCTCAGACCACGTCGAACTCGGCCGGGTCCGGGCCGATGCGCCGGTCCTCGTTCAGCGCGCTGATCGCCGCCAGGTCCTCGGTGTCCAGGCTGAAGTCGAAGACCTCGATGTTCTCCTTGATCCGGGACGGCGTCACGGACTTGGGGATCACGATGTTGCCGGTCTGGAGGTGCCAGCGCAGCACGACCTGGGCCGGGGTGCGGTCGTGCTTGCGCGCGATGGCGACGATCGCCGAGACCTCCAGCAGGCCCTTGCCCTGGCCGAGCGGCGACCAGGCCTCGGTGGCGATGCCCTGCTCGGCGTGGAACTCCCGCGAGGCGTGCTGTTGCAGGTGCGGGTGGAGCTCGATCTGGTTGACGGCCGGGATGACCGACGTCTCGCCGATCAGCCGCTCCAGGTGCTCGGGGAGGAAGTTGGAGACGCCGATGGCCCGGACGCGGCCGTCCGCGAGGAGCTTCTCGAACGCCTTGTAGGTGTCGACGTACGTGCCCCGGGCCGGCAGTGGCCAGTGGATCAGGTACAGGTCGACGTAGTCCAGGCCCAGCTTCTCCAGGGAGGTGTCGAACGCGCGCAGCGTCGCGTCGTAGCCCTGGTCGCTGTTCCAGAGCTTGGTGGTGACGAAGATGTCCTCGCGGGGCAGGCCGGAGGAGGTGATCGCCTTGCCGGTGCCCTCTTCGTTGCCGTAGATCGCCGCTGTGTCGATGCTGCGGTACCCGGCCTCCAGGGCGGTGGTGACCGCCTGCTCCGCCTCGTCGTCCGGCACCTGCCAGACGCCGAACCCCAGCTGGGGCATCTCGACGCCGTTGTTGAGGGTGATCGGGGGGACCTTGCTGCTCACGAGCTCTCGATCCTTCGGTTGTCCGTCAAATGTTCCTCCCATCGTCAACGATCACGAGGCGGGATGCATTCCTGACCCCCGAATTCGTCGCCGTGGCGCGTGTCGTCCCGTTACCCGCGCCCCCGTGGCCTCATGTGCGGTACAGGGCGTCGACCTCGGCGGCGTAGGTGTGCTCGATGGCCCGGCGCTTCAGCTTCAGGGACGGGGTGAGCAGGCCGTGCTCCTCGGTGAAGGGCTGCGCGAGGATGCGGAAGGTGCGGATCGACTCCGCCTGGGAGACCTGGGTGTTGGCGGCGACCACGGCGCGGCGCACCTCCGTCTCCAGGTCGCGGTCGCGCACCAGCTCGGCCGGCTTCATCCCGGGTTTGCGGTGCATCTGGAGCCAGTGCTCGACGGCCTCCTGGTCGAGGGTGACCAGGGCCGCGATGAACGGCCGGTCGTTGCCGACGACGATGCACTGGTTGACCAGCGGATGGTCGCGGACGCGTTCCTCCAGCAGCCCCGGTGAGACGCTCTTGCCGCCGGAGGTGACGAGGATCTCCTTCTTGCGGCCGGTAATGGTGAGGTAGCCGTCCTCGTCGAGGACGCCGAGGTCGCCGGTGGCCAGCCAGCCGTCCTGCAGCGTCTCGTCGGTGGCCTTGGGGTTGTTGAGGTAGCCCTGGAAGACGTTGTCGCCGCGCAGCCAGATCTCACCGTCGTCCGCGATGTGCACGGTCGTGCCGGGGATGGCCTGGCCGACGGTGCCGTAGCGGGTGCGGCCGGGCGGGTTCGCGGTCGCGGCCGCCGTGGACTCGGTCAGGCCGTAGCCCTCGTAGATCTGCACGCCCGCGCCGGCGAAGAACAGACCCATCCGGCGGTCCATGGCCGAGCCGCCCGACATGGCGTGCCGGACCCGGCCGCCCATCGCCGCGCGCACCTTGGAGTAGACGACCTTGTCGAAGAACTGGTGCTGCATCCGCAGCCCCGCCGACGGGCCGGGCCCGATGCCCCACGCCTTCGCCTCCACGGCCTCCGCGTAGTTCACCGCCACGTCCACGGCCTTCTCGAACGGGCCCGCCCTGCCCTCCCGCTCGGCCTTGCGGCGGGCCGCGTCGAACACCTTCTCGAAGATGTACGGCACGGCCAGGAAGAACGTCGGCCGGAACGCGGCCAGGTCGGGCAGCAGGGCGGCCGCGTGCAGCTGGTGGCCGAAGCGGACCTTGCCGCGGATCGCGGCGATCTGCACCATCCGACCGAAGACGTGCGCGAGCGGCAGGAACAGCAGGGTCGCCGCCTCGTCGCCCTTCTTGGAGTGGAACACCGGCTCCCAGCGCTCGATGACGGTGTCCGCCTCGAACATGAAGTTGCCGTGCGAGACGACACAGCCCTTGGGCCGGCCGGTCGTGCCGGAGGTGTAGATGACGGTGGCGACCGAGTCGGGGGTGACCGCCTCCCGGTGCCGGTGCACCACGTCGTCGTCGATGGCGGCGCCCGCGTCGTACAGCTCCTGCACGCAGCCGGAGTCCAGCTGCCACAGGCGCCGCAGGCCCGGCAGCCGGTCGATGACGGTGGCGATGGTCATCGCGTGGTCCTCGTGCTCGACGACCGCGGCCGTGACCTCCGCGTCGTACAGCATCCAGAAGCACTGTTCGGCCGAGGAGGTGGGGTAGACGGGGACGACCTGGGCGCCGATGGTCCACAGGGCGAAGTCGAAGAGGGTCCACTCGTAGCGGGTGCGGGACATGATCGCGACGCGGTCGCCGAACCGGACGCCCTGGGCGAGCAGGCCCTTGGCCAGGGCGAGGACCTCGTCGCGGAACTCCGCCGCGGTCACGTCCCGCCACGCGCCCCGCTCGTTCTTGCGGCCGAGCGCGATGTGGCGGGGGTCGTCCTGGGCGTGCCGGAAGACGACGTCGGCCAGTCCGCCCACCGGCGGTGCCGACGCCGACGCAGGAGTGGTGAACTCACGCAACCCGCACCCCGCTTCCCATGGCCGCACAGCGCCGTGAAAGCTACCCCACGCCCGGTCGGGGCGGGAGGGGGGCGGAAAGCGCGCGATGCTCTTGTCCGAGCTGGTCAGTACCGGAAAATGGGCTCACATGCGGAAGGGTCGGACAGAAAACTGACCGTTCAGTAAGTTCCGGGGCCGTAACCTCCACCGAATCTGCCCGAACCGGTCACCGGGCCCGACGCCCCTCCGGCAGGGCCCGCTCCACGCGTCGTCCACGCGGCACCCAGGCGTCGTCCCCTCACCTCGAACAGCGGAGGAACGCCCGATTCCGTCACGGCGGCCCGGACCGGACCGGTGGGGCGGTGCGCGGGCCCGGCCCCCGCCGGTGCAGCCGGTCGCCGCCCGCCAGGACCGCCGCCGCCAGGGCGTCCGCCGCGCCCTGCGCGGACGTCCGGCGCCGGCCGTGCACCAGGACGAAGTCCACCCGGCCGAGCTCCGGCAGCCCCGACCGGTCGGGAACCCTGACCAGACCGGGCGGGATCAGCCCCCGCGTGTGCGCCATCACCCCGAGGCCCGCCCGCGCCGCCGCGACCAGACCGTTGAGGCTGCCGCTCGTGCACGCGATCCGCCACGCCCGCCCCTGCCGCTCCAGCGCCTCCAGCGCGCGGGCCCGGGTGATGCCCGGCGGCGGGTACACGATGAGCGGCACCGGGCGGTCGGCGTCCAGCCGCAGCCGTTCCGCGCCGATCCACACCAGCTCGTCGGTCCAGACCAGCTCCCCGCGCGGGTCCTCGGGCAGCCGCTTGGCCAGCACCAGGTCCAGCTTCCCGGCCGCCAGCTGCTCGTGCAGCGTGCCGGACAGCTCCACCGTCAGCTCCAGATCGACCTCGGGATGGTCGTGCCGGAAGCCCTCGAGGATCTCCGGCAGCCGGGTCAGCACGAAGTCCTCGGAGGCGCCGAACCGCAGCCGGCCCCGCAGCCGCGTACCGGTGAAGAACGCCGTGGCCTGCTCGTGCACCTCCAGGATCCGGCGCGCGAAGCCGAGCATCGCCTCGCCGTCCTCCGTCAGCTCCACCGAGTGCGTGTCCCGTGTGAACAGCGTCCGGCCCGTCGCGTCCTCCAGCCGCCGTACGTGCTGACTGACCGTGGACTGGCGCAGCCCGAGCCGCCGGGCGGCCTGCGTGAAGCTCAGGGTCTGCGCGACGGCCAGGAAGGTGCGCAGGTGGGAGGGGTCGTACACGGCGACCACGGTACGCGCTCATCGCGGTGCGCGATAGCAGTGAGAGCGGTATGACGGATTCCCGATCACGGTGGCGAGGAGCACGATGGAGGGGGGCCCTCCGGGCCGTCGCACCGATGGCAGCGAACGAGCAAGTGGAGCACCGTGAAACGCCTGAGATGGCCGAGCTGGATGCCGATCGACCCGTACATCCTGCTGCTGCTCGGGACGGTGGGCCTCGCCGCGCTCTGGCCGGCCCGCGGCACCGGCGCCGATGTGGCCTCCGGCGCCTCCACGGCCGCCATCGCCTTCCTCTTCTTCCTCTACGGCGCCCGCCTGTCCACCCGGGAGGCGCTGGACGGGCTGAAGCACTGGCGGCTGCACGTCACCGTCCTCGCCTGCACCTTCGTGGTCTTCCCGCTGCTCGGGCTGGCCGCCCGCGGCCTCGTCCCGGTGTTCCTCACCGAGCCGCTCTACCAGGGGCTGCTCTTCCTCACCCTGGTCCCGTCGACCATCCAGTCGTCCATCGCCTTCACCTCGATCGCCCGCGGCAACGTGCCCGCCGCGATCTGCGCGGGCTCCTTCTCCTCCCTCGTCGGCATCGTCGTCACCCCGCTGCTCGCGGCCGCGCTGCTCGGCAGCAGCGCCGGCGGCTTCGCCGCGGACTCCGTCGCCGAGATCGTGCTGCAACTGCTCGTCCCGTTCGTCTCCGGACAACTGCTGCGGCGCTGGATCGGCGGGTTCGTCGCCCGGCACAAGAAGGTCCTCGGCTACGTCGACCGCGGTTCGATCCTCCTCGTCGTCTACACCGCGTTCAGCGAGGGCGTGGTCCAGGGCATCTGGCACCAGGTCCGTCCCGTCCGGCTCGCCGGACTGCTGGTCGTCGAGGCCGTCCTGCTCGCCGTCATGCTGGCGCTGACCTGGTACGGGGCCAAGGCACTGCGCTTCGGCCGGGAGGACCGCATCGCGATCCAGTTCGCCGGCTCAAAGAAGTCCCTGGCCTCCGGGCTGCCCATGGCGAGCGTGCTGTTCGGCGCGCATGCCTCCCTGGCGGTGCTGCCGCTGATGCTCTTCCACCAGATGCAGCTCATGGTCTGCGCGGTGATCGCCAAACGCCGCTCGCACGACCCGGACCCGGACCCGAACCCGGACCCGGACCCGAACCCGGACCCGGCCCCGGAGCCCGACTCCGCCCCGCCGACGGGCGCCGCGCCACGCACCGCGGTCGACGCGGGCCCCGGCCGCGGCTGAGGGGGCCCCGGCGGCCGTGCCGACCGGCGGGAGGACGCCGACCTGAGGGGCGCGGGGAACTGCGCGACCAGCCACCCACGACCCGCGCCCGCGAGGCCCGCGCCCCCACCGCGGCTGAGGGGGCCCGGGCGGCCGCCCGATCCCGGCGGCCGTGCCATCCGGCGGGAGGACGCCGACCTGAGGGGCGCGGGGAACTGCGCGACCAGCCACCCACGACCCGCGCCCGCGACGCGACCGGCAGGCACCCCCATGCGTGGCGAAAGATCAGGCACCCCTACGCGTGGCGAAAGATCAGGAACCCCCACGCGTGGCGAAAGATGGCGCGCGACCCGTTCACGGACCCGTCGGACGCGATTTCCCGTACGGACGGCTGACGACGGATAACGTTCCGTCATGACCGCACCCCTCACGCTCGACCCCACGCGCACCGCGCTCGTCCTCGTCGATCTGATGGACCGGATCGTCGCGCTGCCCCTGGAGCCCCGCAAGGGCACCGACGTGCTGGACGCCGCCGGAGAACTGGCGGACGCGTTCCGGGCGGCCGGCGCCCTCGTCGTCCTCGTCCGCGTCGAGCGCCCCGGCGTCGCCGACCAGCCGCCCGGCAGCGACCTGGTGCACGGGCTGCTGCGCGACGGCGACGTGGAGGTCGTCAAACGGACCGTCGGCGGCTTCCAGGGCACGGGCCTGGACGACCGGCTGCGCCGGCACGGCGTCACCACCCTGGTGTTCGGCGGCATCGCCACCAACCTCGGCGTCGAGTCCACGGCCCGCGCCGCCGCCGACCTCGGCTACGGCCTGGTCTTCGTCGAGGACGCGATGGCCGCGCTCACCGGCGCCGAGCACGAGGCGTCGGTACGGCTGGACTTCCCCCGGCTGGGCACGGTCGTGCGGGCCGGCGAGGTGCGGTTCACCGCGCGCTGAGGGCGCCGCCGACCGGCCCGGCGGGGGCCGGAGGCCGAGACGGGGCCCCTGCGCGGCGCAGGGGGCGCTCCCCGCCGGTCGGGGCCCCGCCGCCGTGCCGCGGGCAGCCCGCCTCAGCCCCGGGCGGCCGCGGTCCGCAGGGCGATGCGGTCCTCACCCGCGTACACGTTCATGGAACTGCCCCGCAGGAAACCCACCAGCGTCAGCCCGGTCTCCGCGGCCAGGTCCACCGCCAGCGAGGAGGGTGCCGAGACCGCCGCCAGCACCGGGATGCCCGCCATCACCGCCTTCTGCGCCAGCTCGAAGGAGGCCCGCCCCGACACCAGCAGGATCGTCCGGGACAGCGGCAGTTCCCCGTTCCGCAGGGCGCGCCCGACCAGCTTGTCGACCGCGTTGTGCCGGCCGACGTCCTCCCGGACGTCCAGCACCTCGCCGTCCTCGGAGAACAGGGCCGCCGCGTGCAGCCCCCCGGTCCGGTCGAAGACCCGCTGGGCCGCGCGCAGCCGGTCGGGGAGCTCCGCCAGCAGCTCCGGCGTGACCCGGACCGGGGGAGTGTCGGCGATGGGCCAGTGCGCCGTCGTACGGACCGCGTCGAGGCTCGCCTTGCCGCACAGGCCGCAGGAGGACGTGGTGTAGACGTTCCGTTCGAGGGTGATGTCGGGGAGCGTGACGCCGGGGGCGGTCCGTACGTCGACGACGTTGTAGGTGTTCGACCCGTCGGCCCTCGCCCCCGCGCAGTAGACGATGTTCAGCAGGTCGTCCGCGGAGGCCAGGACGCCCTCGCTGACCAGGAATCCGGCGGCGAGGGCGAAGTCGTCACCGGGGGTGCGCATGGTGATGGCGAGCGGTTTGCCGTTGAGCCGGATCTCCAGCGGTTCCTCGGCGACGAGTGTGTCCGGCCGGCTGGAGACCGCCCCGTCGCGTATGCGCAGCACCTTGCGTCGTTCGGTGACTCGTCCCATGTCGTGATCAGCCCCGGTTCTGTACGTGCTGGTAGCCGAAGCGGCCCTTGATGCAGAGGTTGCCGTGGGTCACCGGGTTGTCGTGCGGTGAGGTGACCTTCACGATCTCATTGTCCTGCACGTGGAGCGTGAGGTTGCAGCCCACTCCGCAGTAGGCGCACACGGTCGTCGTCCTGGTCTGTGCCGATTCATCCCAAGTACCCGCCGCCCGTCGGTCGAACTCCGACTTGAACGACAGCGCCCCCGTCGGGCACACCTCGACGCAGTTCCCGCAGTAGACACACGCCGAGTCGGTCAGCGGCGCGTCGTGCTCGACGGCGATCCGGGCGTCGAAACCGCGCCCCGCGACGGAGATCGCGAAGGTGTTCTGCCACTGGTCACCGCAGGCGTCGACGCACTTGTAGCAGAGGACGCACTTGTCGTAGTCGCGGACGTAGAGGTCGTTGTCGACCCGGGGCTCCTCGTTCAGCCGGGCCGCGTCCGGACCTAAGCGGTCCGGCTTCGCCTCGTACTCCTTCACCCATTCCGCAACCATTGGTGTCGTGGACAGATCGACCGACGAGGCGAGGAGTTCGAGGACGATCCTGCGGCTGTGCCGGACGCGTTCGGTGCCGGTGCGGACCTCCATGCCGGGCTCCGCCCGGCGGGAGCACGCCGGGACCAGGGTGCGCGAGCCCTCCACCTCCACGACGCAGAGGCGGCAGGCGTTCTTCGGCGTGAGCGTGTCCCCGTGGCAGAGGGTCGGCACGTCCTTCCCGGCCGCCCGGCACGCGTCGAGGAGCGTGGCGCCCTCGGGCGCGCGCACCGGCTCGCCGTCGAGGGTGAACTCCAGCAGCCGGCGCGGGATCCCCAGCGGTGTCACGGTCATTCGTACGCCCCCAAGCGGTCGATGGCGGATTCCACGGCGTTCCACGCGGTCTGGCCCAGACCGCAGATCGAGGCGTCCCGCATCGCCCGGCCGACCTCCCGCAGCAGGGCGATGTCGTCGGCTGCGGCCGCGCCCGTGCGCTCCACGATCCGGTGCAGCGCCTCCTCCTGGCGGACGGTCCCCACCCGGCACGGCACGCACTGCCCGCACGACTCGTCCCGGAAGAACTCCGCGATGCGCAGCAGCAGCCGGGGCAGTGGGACGGTGTCGTCGAAGGCCATCACCACCCCCGAGCCGAGCGTCGTGCCCGCCTCCCGCGTGCCCTCGAAGGTGAGCGGGACGTCCGTCTCGTCGGGCCGTACGAAGCCGCCGGCCGCCCCACCGAGCAGTACCGCCCGCAGCCCGTCGCGCACACCGGCCCGCGCCAGCAGCTCGCCCAGCGTCGCGCCGAACGGCAGCTCGTACACGCCCGGCCGCCGCACGCTGCCCGACACGCAGAACAGCTTGGGGCCGGTGGACCGCCCCGTGCCGACCGCCGCGTACGCCGGCGCGCCCATGGTCAGCACCGGCAGGACGTTGACCAGCGTCTCCACGTTGTTGGCCACCGTCGGCTTGCCGAACAGGCCCTTCTCCACCGGGAACGGCGGCTTGGAGCGCGGCTCGCCCCGCCGGCCCTCGATCGAGTTGAACAGGGCCGTCTCCTCGCCGCAGACGTAGGCGCCCGCGCCGCGGCGGATCTCGATGTCGAAGGCGTAGCCCTGGCCGAGGACGTCGTCGCCGAGCAGCCCCCGCTCCCGCGCCCGGTCCACGGCGTGCCCCATGCGCTCGATCGCCCGCGGGTACTCGCCGCGCACGTACAGGTAGCCCCGGTGCGCGCCGACCGCGTACCCGGCGATCGTCATCGCCTCGACGAGCGCGTACGGGTCGCCCTCCATCAGCACCCGGTCCTTGAAGGTGCCCGGCTCGGACTCGTCGGCGTTGCACACCACGTAGTGCGGGTGGTCCGGCTGGGACGCGGTGGCCTGCCACTTGCGGCCGGTGGGGAAGGCCGCGCCCCCGCGCCCCACCAGCCCCGAGTCGGTGACCTCCCGGATGACGCCGGCGGGACCGAGCGCGAAGGCGCGGCGCAGCGCCGCGTACCCGCCGTGGGCGCGGTAGTCGTCCAGGGAGGTGGGGTCCACCACGCCGACGCGGCGCAGCAGCACCAGCCCCTCCTCGCCGGCCTGCGGGACCGCCGCCCGCGCGGGCGGCTCCCCGGGCGCGGAGTCCGGCGCGGTCGCGGCGCGCACGGCCTCCCGCACGGTCGCCGGTGCCGACACCGCCGTACGCGCCGGGTCGCCCGCCCTGATCGCGAGGGCGGCCGGGGCGCGTTCGCACAGGCCGAGGCAGGGGCTGCGCTCGACGTGGACGCCCGGGCCGAGGGCGGACTCCGCGCCGGCGCACAGCTCGCCGGCGCCGGCGGCGGTGCAGGCGAGGTCCGTGCACACGTGCAGGACCGTCGCGGGGCGGGGCCGGACGGAGAACATCGCGTAGAAGGTGGCGACGCCGTACGCCTCCGCGGGCGGCACGGTCAGGCGGCGGCAGAGGTAGGCGAGGGCGCCCTCGCTGATCCAGCCGACCCGGTCGTTGACCGCGTGCAGCCCCGGCAGCAGCAGGTCGCGGCGGTCGCGGGCCTGCCGTCCGCCGCGCGCCCACCGCAGGTCCGCGTCGGACCGGTCCGCGCCCTCCCACGACGACTCGGGAGGGCCCAGCAGGGCGTCGACGGCCGCCCGTTCGTCGTCCGTCGGCTTGCTGTCGCCGAAGTGCAGGTCCACGCCGTCACCTCACACCGTTCGGGGCCGGGAGCTTCTCGATCCGGATCGCCGACGCCTTGAACTCCGCCGTCCCCGCGATGGGACAGTTCGCCTCGATCGTCAGCCGGTTGGTGTCCACCTCGTCGGGAAAGTGCATGGTCATGAAGGCCAGCCCGGGCCGCAGCGCGGTGTCGATCCACACCGGCGCCACCACGGATCCGCGCCGGGACGTCACCCGCACCCGTTCCCCGACCACGACGCCGAAGCGCTCCGCGTCCTCCGGGCACAGCTCCACGTACTCGCCGCGCCGCAGCGGGGAGGCGTAACCCCCGCTCTGCACCCCGGTGTTGTAGGAGTCCAGCCGCCTGCCCGTGGTGAGCCGGACCGGGTACTCCTCGTCCGTCAGGTCGACCGGCGGATCGTGCCGCACGATCCCGAACGGCGCCCGCGGGCCGCGCCGCGCGGGCTCGGCCTCCCACAACCGGCCGTGCAGGAAGGTCGGTTCGAGCCGCTCGGTGCTCGGGCACGGCCACTGGATGCCCTGGTGTTCCTCCAGCCGCTCGTACGTCATGCCGTAGTGGTCCGGCGAGAGCGACCGCAGCTCGTTCCAGACGGTCTCGGAGTCGGCGTACTTCCAGTCGTGGCCGAGCCGGGCCGCCAGGTCGCAGAGGATGTCGATGTCCTCGCGGGCCTCACCGGGAGGCGTCACCGCGCGGCGCACGCGCTGGACCCGCCGTTCGCTGTTGGTGGTGGTGCCCTCGGTCTCCGCCCAGCCCGCGGTGGCGGGCAGCACGACGTCCGCCAGCTCGGCCGTCTTCGTCAGGAAGATGTCCTGCACGACGAGGAAGTCGAGGGCCTTCAGACGGCGTACGGCCTGCTCGCTGTCGGCCTCGGACTGCGCCGGGTTCTCGCCGATGCAGTAGACGGCCCTCAGCGAGCCCTCCTCCATCGCCTCGAACATCTCCGTCAGGTTCATTCCGTGGTGCGGCTCGATGACGGTGTCCCAGGCCGTCTCGAACCTCAGCCGGGCGGCGGGGTCGAGGATGTCCTGGAAGCCGGGCAGGCGGTTGGGGATGGCGCCCATGTCACCGCCGCCCTGCACGTTGTTCTGGCCGCGCAGCGGCTGCAGTCCCGAGCCGAGGCGCCCCACGTGCCCGGTGAGCAGGGAGAGGTTGATCAGCGCGCGGACGTTGTCGGTGCCGTTGTGGTGCTCGGTGATGCCGAGGGTCCAGCACAGCTGGGCCCGCTCGGCGCGGGCGTAGGCGTGCGCCAGCTCCCGGATCGCGGCGGCCGGGACGCCCGTCACCTTCTGGGCGAGGGAGAGCGTCCACGGCTCGACCAGCGCCCGGTACTCCTCGAAGCCGCTGGTCGCCCGCTCGATGAAGGTCCGGTTCGCCAGACCGGCGTGGATGATCTCGCGGCCGATCGCGTGGGCCATCGGGATGTCGGTCCCGACGTCGAGCCCGAGCCAGCTCTCCGCCCACTCGGCGGTGGACGTCCGCCGCGGGTCGACCGCGTACATCCGGGCGCCGTTGCGGATGCCCCTCAGCACGTGCTGGAAGAAGATCGGATGCGCGAACCGGGCGTTGGAGCCCCACATCACGATGACGTCCGTGTGCTCGATCTCCGCGTACGACGACGTCCCCCCGCCGGAGCCGAACGCGGCCGACAGACCGGCGACGCTCGGCGCGTGACACGTCCGGTTGCAGGAGTCGACGTTGTTGGTGCCCATGACGACCCGGGCGAACTTCTGCGCCACGTAGTTCATCTCGTTGGTGGCGCGGGCGCAGGAGAACATGCCGAACGCGCCGCGCGCGGCGGCCAGGCCGCGGGCCGCCCGGTCCAGCGCCTCCTCCCAGCTCGCCTGTCGGAACGGCTCGTCGCGGGAGTCGCGGACGAGCGGGTGGGTGAGCCGGGCGTAGGTCCGGGGAGCCCGGTCGCGTTGCGCCGTGGTCCTCGTGTCCCTCGTGTTCGTTGTGTTCCTCGTGGTGCTCATGATGCTTGTTGTGCTTGTGGTGCTCGTGTTCCTCGTGCTCTTCATGCGGCGCTCCTCAGCGCGAGCAGGTCCGAGATGGCGTGCACGGTGCGCAGGGTGGGCACCTCCACGCCGGTGATCTCCGCCAACTCGACGACCGCCGCGAGGAGGACGTCCAGTTCGAGCGGTTTGCCGCGCTCCAGGTCCTGGAGCGTGGAGGTGCGGTGGTCGCCGACGCGCTCCGCGCCCGCGAGCCGGCGCTCGATGGAGACGCCCACCTCGCAGCCGAGGGCCTCGGCGACGGCGAGCGTCTCGCGCATCATCGTCTCGATGACCCGGCGGGTGCCGCCGTGCAGGCACATCTGCCGCATGGTCGCGCGGGCGAGGGCGCTGATCGGGTTGAAGGAGATGTTGCCGAGCAGTTTGAGCCAGATGTCGTTGCGCAGGTCGGGCTCCACCGGGCACTTCAGCCCGCCCGCCGTCATGGCCCCGCTGAACGCCAGGCAGCGCGCCGAGACGCTGCGGTCGGGCTCGCCGACCGAGAAGCGGGTTCCCTCCAAGTGCCGTACGACGCCGGGGGCTTCGAGTTCGGTGGCGGCGTAGACCACGCAGCCGACGGCCCGTTCGGGCGCGAGCACCGCACTGACCGCGCCGCCCGGGTCCACGCTCTCGACGCGGTGCCCGTCGTGGGGGCCGCCGTGCCGGTGGAAGTACCACCAGGGGATGCCGTTCTGGGCGGCGACCACCGCGGTGGTGCCGTGCAGCAGGGGCCCGATCAGCGGCCCGCACGCCGCGTACGCGTGGGCCTTGAGGCCCAGGAAGACGAAGTCGGCCGGGCCGATCTCGGCCGGGTCGTCGGTGGCGTGGGCGCGGGCGGTGAAGTCGCCCCGCTCGCTGAGCACCCGCACCCCGTGCCGCCTCATGGCCGCGAGATGCGGTCCACGGGCGACGAGGTGCACGTCGGCGCCGGCGCGATGGAGCGCGGCACCGACGTAGGCGCCGATCGCACCGGCGCCGAGGACTGCGACTTTCATGACGGTGGAGCTCCGTTCGGTCGAGGGTACCGAGGAACTGCCGAACGCTGTCGACTGAATATTGTCTACAGTATGGCGATAGGGGCGGCAAGGGTCGGCGCAGCACCTGGGGAAAGCCTGGAAACCGGCCGGTCCGACCGTTCGGCGCACCCCGGGTACCGCTCACCGCACCCGCCCGACGCGCCTCCTTCTCAACTGCCGGAATCCTTCCTACCGTTCCGGACTCATGAGTCCCCCCGTCGCACCGCCCGGCTGGAGCCGCTGGCTCGTCCCCCCGGCCGCGCTCTCGGTCCACCTCTCCATCGGGCAGGCCTACGCCTGGTCCGTCTTCAAGCCGCCGCTGGAGTCCGCGCTCGGCCTCACCGGCACCCAGAGCGCGCTGCCCTTCCAGCTCGCCATCGTCATGCTCGGCCTGTCCGCCGCGTTCGGCGGCACCCTCGTCGAACGCAACGGCCCGCGCTGGGCGATGACCGTCGCCCTGGTCTGCTTCTCCTCCGGCTTCCTGGTCTCCGCGCTCGGCGCCGCCACCGAGCGGTACTGGCTGATCGTCCTCGGCTACGGCTTCGTCGGCGGCATCGGCCTGGGCATCGGCTACATCTCGCCCGTCTCCACCCTGATCAAGTGGTTCCCGGACCGGCCCGGCATGGCCACCGGCATCGCCATCATGGGCTTCGGCGGCGGCGCGCTCATCGCCTCGCCCTGGTCGGCGCGGATGCTGGAGTCGTTCGGCGCCGACCCTTCCGGGATCGCGCTCGCCTTCCTCGTCCACGGGCTGGCGTACGCGGTCTTCATGACCCTGGGCGTGCTGCTGGTGCGCGTCCCGCGGGCCGCGGAGCCGGCCGCCGGCGCCGGACCGGGGGCCCCGCGAGGCGTGCAGGTCTCGGCCCGCAGCGCCGTGCGCACCCCCCAGTTCTGGTGCCTGTGGGTCGTGCTCTGCATGAACGTGACCGCCGGCATCGGCATCCTGGAGAAGGCCGCCCCGATGATCACGGACTTCTTCGCCGACACCTCCACCCCCGTCTCCGTGACGGCCGCGGCCGGCTTCGTCGCCCTGCTGTCGGCGGCCAACATGGCGGGCCGTATCGGCTGGTCGTCCAGCTCCGACCTGATCGGACGCAAGAACGTCTACCGCGTGTACCTCGGCGTCGGCGCCCTGACGTACGCCCTGATCGCCCTGTTCGGGGACTCCTCCAAGCCCCTGTTCGTCCTGTGCGCGCTGGTGATCCTCTCCTTCTACGGCGGCGGCTTCGCGACGATCCCCGCCTACCTCAAGGACCTGTTCGGCACCTACCAGGTCGGCGCGATCCACGGGCGGCTGCTCACCGCATGGTCCACGGCGGGCGTCCTCGGCCCGCTGATCGTGAACTGGATCGCCGACCGGCAGGAGGAGGCCGGCCGGCACGGCGCGTCCCTCTACACCCTGTCCCTGTTCATCATGATCGGGCTGCTCGCCGTCGGCTTCGTCGCCAACGAACTCGTCCGGCCCGTCCACGCCCGCCACCACCACGTCCCCGCCCCGAGAGAGGCCGCCGATGCCGCCCGAGCCCAGCCCCAGCAGCCCGAGTCCGCCTGACCTCCCCGGCTCCGGACCCCGCCCGGGCGCAGGGACCCCCCTGCCCCTCGTCGCCTTCGTGTGGCTGTGGGTGGGGGCGCCCCTCGTTTACGGCCTCTACGAGCTCGTACGCAAGGCGACGCAGCTGTTCACCGGGTAGGCGGTCGGGGAGGCGGCCATTTATCGCCCGTTCGGGGGATGGACTGGGCGGGTGTCCGACGGTTAGAGGGAAGCCGACAACCCGGACGCCCGTTTCCTGTCGCTTCACGCGCCCTCGTACCCGTGAGTCACTGATCAGACTGGTGCATCCCGCTACCCGAGGCACCGAGGGGATCACCCAATGACTGGCTCGCGCATCGCCGCCGTCGGCCACTACCAGCCCGCGAGGATCCTCACCAACGAGGACCTGGCGGGCCTGGTCGACACCAGTGACGAGTGGATCAGGAGCCGGGTGGGCATCCGTACGCGCCACATCGCCGGCCCCGACGAACCCGTGGACGAGCTCGCCGCGCACGCCGCCGCCAAGGCGCTCGCCACCGCCGGGCTCACGCCCGCCGACATCGACCTGGTGCTGGTCGCGACCTCGACCGCCGTCGACCGCTCACCCAACATGGCCGCCCGGGTCGCCGCCCACCTGGGCGTTCCGAGCCCGGCCGCCATGGACGTCAACGTCGTGTGCGCCGGGTTCACCCACGCGCTGGCCACCGCCGACCACACCGTGCGGGCGGGCGCCGCGAGCCGGGCACTGGTCATCGGCGCCGACAAGATGTCCGAGGTCACCGACTGGACCGACCGCACCACCTGCGTCCTCGTCGGCGACGGGGCCGGCGCCGCCGTGGTCGAGGCCTGTCCGGACGGCGCCGAGCCGGGCATCGCCCCCGTGCTGTGGGGGTCCGTGCCCGAGATGGGACACGCGGTGCGCATCGAGGGACAGCCCGCCCGGTTCGCCCAGGAGGGGCAGAGCGTCTACCGCTGGGCCACCACCCGGCTGCCCCCGCTCGCCCGCGAGGCGTGCGAGCGCGCCGGGCTCACCCCGGCGGACCTCGCCGCCGTGGTCCTGCACCAGGCGAACCTGCGCATCATCGAACCCCTCGCCGCGAAGATCGGCGCCGTGAACGCCGTCGTCGCCCGGGACGTCACCGAGTCCGGCAACACCTCCGCCGCCAGCATCCCCCTCGCCTTCTCCAAGCTGGTCGAACAGGGCGCGATCTCCACCGGCGACCCCGTGCTGCTGTTCGGCTTCGGAGGGAACCTGTCGTACGCCGGGCAGGTCGTGCGGTGCCCGTGAGAGCGGGGGGCCGCCCGCGCGGGGGTCGTGCGGGCCGGTGTGACGAGGACGACTGTCCGCCGGCCTGGCTACAGTGAGCCGTAGACTGTAGACGAAAGACAATCGATACTGGCTTCCCGGCTGCCGGCCCCGGCGCTGCCCAGGAGGGGGACCGACCGATGTTGTCGACAGGACTGCCGCAGGGTGCGGTGCCCAGGCTCGAACGCCCCGGCCCGCTGCGCGAGCGCGTCTACGAAGCCCTGCTCGAACTCATCACCACCCGCGCGCTGCAGCCCGGCCAGCACCTCGTCGAGAGCGAACTCGCCGGCCACCTCGGCGTCTCCCGCCAGCCCGTGCGCGAGGCCCTGCAACGGCTGAACACCGAGGGGTGGGTCGACCTGCGGCCCGCCCAGGGAGCGTTCGTGCACGTGCCCACCGAGGAGGAGGCCGACCAGCTCCTCACCGTGCGCACCCTGCTGGAGGCCGAGGCGGCCCGGCTCGCCGCCGCGCACGCCGACCGGGCCGGCGTCGAGGCCCTGAACGAGCTGCTCGCGCAGGGCATGGGGGCCGTCGCCTCCGACGACGTGGACGCCGCGGTCGCCCTCAACGCCCGTTTCCACGCCAAGGTGATGGAGCTCGCGGGCAACGCGGTCCTCGCCGAACTGGCGGCGCAGGTCGACCGGCGGGTCCGCTGGTACTACACGCCCGTCGCCCGGCAGCGCGGACAGCAGTCCTGGGAGGAGCACCGCGACCTCATCGCCGCCATCGCGGACGGCGACGAACAGCGCGCCACCCGGCTCATGCGCGAGCACACCGAGCACACGCGCCGCTCGTACCACGCGCGCCAGGAGTCATAGCCCGGCGGGCGGGCCCCCGCCCGCCGGGCCACACGCCTCGCGGAGGGGCCCCCGCCCGCGCCGACACCCTTGAGGCGGCCCTCCCCGTGCCCGGGGGAGGGCCGCCTCAGGGGAACGGCCGTGCCGGCCTCAGCCGTACCAGTGGTGGGAAAGGTGCGCGGCGACGGGATCCGCCGTCGGTCCGTCCGCGACGGGACCGTGCGTCAGGTCACGCGGTCTCCTCGCCGAGCGGCTGCGGGTTGGGGACGACCTTGCGGGCCTGCGGCCGGCCCGGGGCCTTCAGGAAGAGCGCCAGCACCGCGGAGGCCAGCCCGATCGAGCCGGCTATCACGAACGCGCCCTCGTAGTCCCACGCGCCGACCACGACCGCGCCCATGCCGGAGCCCACGAGACCCGAGATGAGCTTCGAGCTGTAGACCATCCCGTAGTTGGAGGCGTTGTTGTTCTCCCCGAAGTAGTCCGCCGTCATGGCGGCGAACAGCGGGAAGATCGCGCCGCCCCCGAAGCCGGACACCATGGAGCAGAACAGGAAGAACGGCATGCTGCCCATCTGCCCGGAGACCAGCACCCCGAACTGGGCGGTGCCGAGCACCAGACAGACGATGACCAGCGTGCTGCGGCGGCCGAACCGGTCGGAGATCCAGCCGATCACCCCGCGCCCGGTGCCGTTGACGATCGCCTTCAGGGACATCGCCGTGGCCACGATCCCGCCGGCGAAGCCCATGTCCTTGCCGAACGGCACCTGGAAGGCGATGCCGAAGATGTTGATGCCGGCCGTGCACAGCAGACAGAACCACATCATCCACAGAACGGGGGTACGGGCGGCCTCCTTCGGGGTGTACTGCTTGACCGCCGGCGGGTTCTTCTCCAGCGCCCGGCGGATCTTCGGGTCGTCGGTCATCCGGAGCGGGTCGACGTGCGCGGGCCACCAGTTCTTCGGCGGGTCCTTGAAGAACCAGCCGGCGACGGCGACGACCGAGCAGCAGATCAGGCCCACCGTCACCAGGACGCCCCGGTAGTTGCCCAGGTCCATGTACGAGGTGAACAGGAACACGAAGGGCACCGAGCCGTAGGCGAAACCGCCGTTGACCATGCCGGTCTTGCCGCCCTTGCGTTCCGGATACCACTTGCCGACCATGTTCACGCAGGTCGCGTAGACGAGGCCGGCGCCGATGCCGCTGCACATGCCGAAGCCGATGTAGGCGACGATCACGTGTGGCGCGAACGCCAGCGACAGATAGCCGCAGACGGTGCCCAGCGCGCCGAGCATCATCGCGTACCGCGCGGGAAGCCTGCCGCTCTCCCGCAGCTGCCCGGCGGGGAAGGCGACGGCCGCCTGGAAGAACACCCAGACGCCCATCAGCCAGAAGATGTGCCCGCTGTTCCACAGATGGGCCTCGTGCAGGGTGTCCTCGGCCGAGGTGAACGCGTACTCCGAGGAGCTGATGCCCAGCATCCCCATCCACGGGAAGAGCACCATGGTCCAGCGCGGCCGTCCCATGATGTCCCGGTCGGTCTCGCCGATCCGGTACACCCGGCCGTTGCGGTCCGCCACCTCCCGGTAGGGAAGTGGGGTCGAGAAGTCGGTGGTTGTCATGTGTGTCGCACCCCTTGCGTCGAAAGATCTGGCCAGCGCCCCCTGTCCCATGCCTTTCGTGTGCGCACTGGGTCCCGGGGCCGGCCGACGCGCACCGTCGGCCGGCCCCGCACCGGGATCACGTCATGAACCGCCCCCCAGCAACCCCGCCGCGCGCGCCCACCGGTACTTGGCGCCGAGCACGGCCACCGGCTGCTCGGTCGTGTACGGGTAGGCGACGACGCCCCGCTCGTACAGGTACTGGCAGGCCTCCTCGACCTCCACGTCACCGGCGAGCGACGCCACCACGGGCTTGACGACGCCCCGCTCGCGGAACTCGGCCACCACACGCGCGGTGAGCTCCGCGAAGACCATCGGCGGGGTGACGATGGTGTGCCAGTAGCCGAGGACGAGCGCGTGGACGCGCGGGTCCTGAAGGCCCAGCCGGATCGTCGCCTCGTACGTCGACGGCGGCTCGCCCCCCGTGATGTCGACCGGGTTGCCCGCCGCCCCGAAGGGCGGGATGAACGCCCGGAACGACGCGTCCAGGTCCGGCGGGATCTCCATCAGGGTGAGGCCGTTGTCGGTCACCGCGTCGGACAGCAGCACCCCGCTGCCGCCCGCGCCCGTGATGATCACGATGTTGTCCCCCCGGGGGGTGGGCAGCACCGGCAACGCGCGCGCGTACTCCAGCATGTCGTTCAGGCCGGGCGCCCGGATGACACCGGCCTGCCGCAGGATGTCGTCGTACACGGCGTCGTCGCCCGCGAGGGCCCCGGTGTGCGATCCGGCGGCCTTCGCCCCCGCCGCCGTGCGCCCCGCCTTCAGGACGACGACCGGCTTCCTCGGCACGGTCGCCCGCGCGGCCTCTACGAAGGCGCGCCCGTCCTTGAGGTCCTCCAGGTGCATGGCGACGCACTCGGTGCGCGGGTCCTCGCCGAACCAGGTCAGCAGGTCGTCCTCGTCCAGGTCCGACTTGTTGCCGAGGCCCACGATCGCCGACACGCCCGTCTTCGTGGTCCGCGCGAACCCGAGGACGGCCATCCCGATGCCGCCGGACTGCGAGGTCAGCGCCACCCCGCCCTTGACGTCGTACGGCGTGCAGAACGTGGCGCACAGGTCGTGCCAGGTCGAGTAGTAGCCGTAGATGTTCGGCCCGAGCAGCCGGACGCCGTGCCGTTCGGCGATCGCCACGATCTCCGCCTGGAGCCCGTGCTCGCCGGTCTCCGCGAACCCGGAGGGGATCAGCACGGCGTTCGGGATCCTCTTGCGTCCCACCTCCTCCAGGGCCGCGGCCACGAACCGGGCGGGGATCGCGAAGACCGCCACATCCACCTCACCGGGAACGTCGGTGACACTCTTGTACGCCTTGCGGCCGAGGATGTCGTCGGCCCGGGGGTTCACCGGGTGGATGTCCCCGGCGAAACCGCCGTCGACGAGGTTGCGCATCACCGAGTTGCCGATCTTGCCCTGCTCGTTGGAGGCGCCGATCACGGCGACCGACGACGGCTGCATCAGCCGGCGCATCGAGGCGAGGATCTCCTCGCGCGAGTACGTCCGCCGAGGCTTCGGCACGGACTGCGCGAGGATGACCCGGATGTCGGCGGCGACCGCCCCCTCGGGCGTCGCGATCACCGGGTTGAGGTCCACCTCCGCGATCTCCGGGAAGTCCGCGACGAGTCGGGACACCCGCCGGATCTGCTCGGCGACCGCCCACCGGTCCACGGCCGGCCCGCCGCGCACCCCGCGCAGGATCTCCGCAGACCGGATCGAGTCCAGCATCGACAGCGCCTCGCCGGCGTCCACGGGCGCGAGCCGGAACGTGACGTCCTTGAGGACCTCCACCAGCACCCCGCCGAGCCCGAAGGCCACGACCTTCCCGAACGTCGGGTCCGTCACCGCGCCGACGATGACCTCCTGCCCCCGGGGCAGCAGCTCCTGCACCTGGACGCCGTCGATCCGGGCGTCCGCGTCGTACGCCCGCGCGTTCTCCACGATGCGGTGGAACGCCGCCCGTACGTCCGCGGCCTCCTCCACCCCGACGATCACACCGCCCGCGTCGGTCTTGTGCAGGATGTCCGGCGAGACGATCTTCATCACCACGGGTCCGCCGAAGCGCGCCGCGTACGCCACGGCCTCCTCGACGTCCCGCGCCAGCTCCTCGCCCGGTACGGCGATCCCGTACGCGTCCGCGACCACCTTGCCCTCGGGCGCGGTCAGCGCGGTCCGCCCCTCGGCGCGCACCGCGTCGAGCAGCGCGCGCACCCGCGGCACCCGGTCCTCGGCCATCACGTCAGATCACCCCGTTCGACTTGAGCAGGCGCAGTTCCTCGTCCCCGAGGCCGAGTTCGCCGACGTAGACCTCTTCGTTGTGCTCGCCCAGCAGCGGCGAACCGCTCACCTCGACGGGGGAGTCGGAGAGCTTGAGCGGGCTGCCGACGGTCACGAACTCGCCCCGCTCGGGGTGGGGGACGCGCACCACCATCTCGTTGGCGGCCAGCGACGCGTCCTCGATGATCTCCTTGGTGGACAGGATCGGCCCGCACGGGATGTCGTGGGCGTTGAGCCGCTCCAGCACCTCCCACTTGGGCAGCGTCGAGGACCACTCCTCGATCAGCTGGAACATCTTGTTCAGCTGGGGCAGCCGGGCCTCCGGCGTCGCCCACTCGGGGTCGTCGGCCAGTTCGGGCCGGCCGATGAGCTCGCTGAGCGGCCGCCAGCCGACGGGCTGCACGATGACGTACACGTAGTCGTTCGGGCCGCCCGGCGCGCACTTGACCGCCCAGCCGGGCTGGCCGCCGCCGGACGCGTTCCCGGACCGGGGGACCTCGTCGCCGAAGTCGTCGTTGGGGTACTCGGCGAGCGGGCCGTGGGCCAGGCGCTGCTGGTCGCGCAGCTTCACCCGGCAGAGGTTGAGTACGGCGTGCTGCATGGCCACGTTGACCCGCTGACCGCGCCCGGTGCTCTCGCGCTGGAACAGCGCCGCGAGGATGCCCGCCACGGCGTGGACACCCGTGCCCGAGTCACCGATCTGCGCCCCCGTCGCCAGCGGCGGCCCGTCCTCGAAGCCGGTGGTCGCCATCGACCCGCCCATGGCCTGCGCGACGACCTCGTACGCCTTGAAGTCGGTGTACGGGCCCTCGCCGAACCCCTTGATGGAGGCGTAGACGATCCGTGGGTTGATCTCGCGGATGCGGTCCCAGGTGAAGCCCATCCGGTCGACTGCGCCCGGACCGAAGTTCTCGACCATGACGTCGGAACGCCGGATCAGCTCGGTGAGGATCTCCTTGCCGCGCTCGGTCTTGGTGTTGAGGGTGATGCTCCGCTTGTTGCAGTTGAGCATCGTGAAGTAGAGGGAGTCGACGTCCGGGAGGTCACGCAACTGCCTGCGCGTGATGTCACCGGAGGGCGCCTCCAGCTTGACGACGTCCGCGCCGAGCCAGGCGAGCAGCTGCGTCGCCGACGGCCCGGACTGGACGTGCGTCATGTCCAGGACGCGGATGCCTTCGAGAGCCTTGGTCATGACAAGCGCTCCTCACTTGTACATGGTCTGGTTCATGGTTCCGGGGGCGTACGCGTCGGGGTCGACCCAGACGTTGATCAGCGAGGGCTTCCCGGACTCGCGGGCGCGCCGCAGCGCGGGGCCGATGTCGGCGGGGTCGCGGACCTCCTCGCCGTGGCCGCCCAGCATCCGCGCGAACCGGTCGTAGGGGACGTCGCCGAGGGTGTTGCCGACCCGCTCGCGTTCCTTGCCGTACTTGGCGGCCTGGCCGTAACGGATCTGGTTCATCGAGGAGTTGTTGCCGACGATGCCGACGAACGGCAGGTCGTAGCGGACGAGGGTCTCGAAGTCCCAGCCGGTCAGGGAGAAGGCGCCGTCGCCGAAGAGGGCGACGACCTCCTTGTCGGGCCGCGCCTGCTTGGCGGCGAGCACGAAGGGGACGCCGACGCCGAGGGTGCCCAGCGGGCCCGGGTCCATCCAGTGGCCCGGCGACTTGGGCTGCACGACCTGCCCGGAGAAGGTGACGATGTCGCCGCCGTCGCCGATGTACACCGAGTCCTCGGTGAGGAAGTCGTTGATCTCGCTCACGAGGCGGTACGGGTGGATGGGGGAGGCGTCCGACCTGAGCTGCGGCAGCCGCTTCTCGATCGCGCTCTGCTCGGCCGCGCGCAGCTCGTCGAGCCACTCCTTGCGCTTCGACGCGCCCCCGTCGATCCGCCCGGAGGCCGCCTCGGTCACCGACTTCAGCACCAGTGCGGCATCACCGACGATGCCGAGGTCGATGTCGCGGTTCTTGCCGACGGTCCGGTAGTCGAGGTCGATCTGGACGACGGTCGCGTCCGGCGACAGCCGCTTGCCGTAGCCCATGCGGAAGTCGAAGGGCGTGCCGACGACGACGATGACGTCGGCGTTCGAGAAGGCGTAGCGGCGGGAGAGCTGGAAGTGGTGCGGGTCGCCCGGGGGCAGGGTGCCGCGGCCGGCGCCGTTCATGTACGCGGGGATGCCGAGCGTGCGGACCAGTTCGACGGCCGCCTCGGTGGCGCGGGTCGTCCACACCTGGCTGCCCAGCAGGACGGCCGGCTTCTCGGCGTGCACGAGCAGGTCGGCGAGCTTCTCGACCGCCTCGGGGTCGCCGGGCGACCGGGTGGAGGCGCGGTACGCGCCCGGCCGCGGCACACGGGCCTTCGCCGCCGGCACCTTGGCGTCGAGCACATCGCGCGGGATCTCCAGGAAGGAGGGGCCGGGCGCGCCGTGGTAGCACTCGCGGAACGCCATGGACACCATGTCCGCCGCGCGCGCCGTGTCCGGCACGGTCGCCGAGAACTTGGTGATGGGCGCCATCATGTCGACGTGCGGCAGGTCCTGCAGCGACCCCATCTTGTGCTGGGTGAGCGCCCCCTGACCGCCGATCAGCAGCATGGGGGACTCCGCGCGGAAGGCGTTGGCGACGCCGGTGACGGCGTCGGTGGTGCCGGGGCCGGCCGTGACGACCGCGCAGCCCGGCCTGCCGGTGATGCGCGCGTAGCCGTCGGCGGCGTGGGCGGCTACCTGCTCGTGGCGGACGTCGACGACTTCTATGCCCTCGTCGACGCAGCCGTCGTAGATGTCGATGATGTGGCCGCCGCAGAGGGTGTAGATGCGGTCGACCCCCTCGGCCTTGAGCGCCTTGGCAACGAGATGACCACCGGAGATCACGTCCTGGGTGTCGTCGGGCATGGCGAAGTCCCGTCCCTTCGTAGGGGGGTGGAAGGCTCTCGCGGTACATTGCATACAGTCGACGAATACTGTATGAATCTCGTTATCCCGCATCCGATGGGTGGTGTCCAGGGGGTGCGCGGCACTTTAGGTCGGCTTGACTCCGGCTTTGACTCCGGCTTTTACATCGGCTTTGGCGCCGCTTCGACATCGGCTTCGACGTCGGCTGCGGCGTCGCTCGGGCACCGGCTTCGGCATCGCTCTGACATCGGCATCGGCTTCGGCATCGGCTTTGACATCGGCTTCGGCATCGGCTTCGGCATCGGCTTTGACCTCGCAACCTCGCAGACGGGAGCCGGGATGGACCTGTACGAACACCAGGCAAGGGACCTCTTCGAGCGGTACGGCATCGTGGTGCCGGCGGCCGAGGTGACCGACTCGCCCCGCCGGGCGCGCGAGATCGCCCGCCGGCTCGGCGGCCGCGTCGTCGTCAAGGCGCAGGTCAAGACCGGGGGGCGCGGCAAGGCGGGCGGAGTCAGGCTCGCCGCCGACCCTGCCGCCGCCGAACTGACCGCCCGCCGGATCCTGGGCATGGACATCAAGGGGCACACGGTCGGCACGGTGATGCTGGCCCGGCCCGTCGACATCGACAGCGAGTTCTACGTCTCCTACGTCCTGGACCGCGCGGCCGGCCGCTTCCTCGCCATCGCCTCCGCCGAGGGCGGCACGGAGATAGAGGAGGTCGCCGCGGCCCGTCCCGAGGCCGTCGCCCGGGTGCCGATCGACCCGGCGGAGGGCGTGACCTCGGCGAAGGCGGCCGAGATCGCGGCGGCGGGGGGCCTGCCGCCGCAGACCGTCGACGTCCTGGTCCGGCTCTGGCAGGTTCTGGTGCGCGAGGACGCCCTCCTCGTCGAGGTCAACCCGCTCGTGCGCACCCCGCAGGGGCGGCTCGTCGCCCTGGACGGCAAGGTCACCCTCGACGACAACGCGGCCTTCCGGCACGCCCGCCGGGGCGGCGACAGCACCGGGCCCACCGATCCGCTGGAGGCGGCGGCCGCCGCCAAGGGGCTCCACTACGTCAGGCTCGACGGCGAGGTCGGCGTCATCGGCAACGGCGCCGGCCTCGTGATGTCGACCCTCGACGTGGTCGCCGGCTGCGGCGCCCGCCCCGCGAACTTCCTCGACATCGGCGGCGGGGCGTCCGCCCGGACCATGGCCGACGGACTCTCGGTCATCCTGTCGGACCCGGCCGTGAAGTCGGTCCTCGTCAACGTCTTCGGCGGCATCACCGCCTGCGACGCCGTCGCCGAGGGCATCGTGCGCGCCCTGGACACCGTACGGCCGACCCGGCCGCTCGTCGTGCGGCTCGACGGCAACAACGCGGCCCGGGGGCGGGCGATCCTCGACGCCCACCGGCACCCGCTCGTCGAGCAGGCCACCACCATGGACGGCGCCGCCCGCCGTGCCGCCCACCTCGCCACCGCAGCCTGAGGAGACCGCACACCATGGCCATCTACCTCACCAAGGAGAGCAAGGTCCTCGTCCAGGGCATGACCGGCGGCGAGGGCATGAAGCACACCCGGCGCATGCTCGCGGCCGGCACCGACGTGGTCGGCGGGGTCAACCCGCGCAAGGCGGGCCGCACCGTCGGCTTCGACGAGCGGACGGTCCCCGTCTTCGGATCGGTCGCCGAGGGCATCGAGGCGACCAGCGCGGACGTGAGCGTCGTCTTCGTCCCGCCCGCCTTCGTCCGGCCGGCGGTCACCGAGGCCGCCGACGCCGGGATCGGGCTCGCCGTCGTCATCACCGAGGGCGTCCCGGTCCACGACTCCGTCGCCTTCACGGCGTACGCCACGGCACGCGGCACCCGGGTCATCGGCCCCAACTGCCCCGGCCTGATCAGCCCGGGCCAGTCCGGCGCGGGCATCATCCCGGCCGACATCGCCAAGCCCGGTCGGATCGGACTGGTTTCCAAGTCCGGCACGCTCACCTACCAGCTCATGTACGAGCTGCGGGACGTCGGCTTCTCCACGTGCGTCGGCATCGGCGGCGACCCGGTCGTCGGCACCAGCCACATCGACTGCCTGGCCGCCTTCCAGGACGACCCCGACACCGAGCTGATCGTGCTCATCGGCGAGATCGGCGGCGACGCCGAGGAACGGGCCGCCGCGTACGTCCGCGACCACGTCACCAAGCCGGTCGTCGGCTACATCGCGGGCTTCACCGCGCCCGAGGGCCGGACGATGGGCCACGCCGGCGCGATCGTCTCCGGGTCCTCGGGGACGGCGCGGGCGAAGAAGGAGGCACTGGAGGCGGCCGGCGTGCGCGTGGGCGGCACACCGACCGAGACCGCCCGGCTCGTGCTCGCCGCACTGCCGGCGGAGACGCCTTCGCCCGCGTGACACGGGGCCGCGCTCACCGCCGGCGCCTACCGGCCGGCCGAGTCCTTGCCCTCCCACCGGCCCCTCACCGGCCGGCCCGGTCCTTGTCCTCTCGACCGTGCACCGAGAGCGGAGCATCCCCATGGCCACCACCCCCACCCTCAAATCCGGCACGTCCTGGGCCGACGCCTGGCGCCGCTGCCTCGCCGCGGCGCCTGAGGCCTTCCGCGACGACCGGGTCCTCAACCTCTGGAACGGCACCTGGCAGGCGGACGGCAGGGTGCTGCCCGCCACCAGCCCGGTCGACGCGAGCCCCATAGCCGGCCCGCCCCGCCTGGACGCGGCCACCGCCCACCGGGCGGTCCGGGCCTGCCTGGACCAGCACCGCGCCTGGCGGCACCTTCCCCTCGCGGAACGCCGCGCCCGCATCGCGGCCACCCTGGACGCCCTCGCCGCCCACCGCGAACTCCTCGCGCTGCTGCTCGTCTGGGAGATCGGCAAGCCCTGGCGGCTCGCGCGGGCCGACGTCGACCGGGCCGTCGACGGGGTGCGCTGGTACCTCGACGGCATCGAGGAGATGCTCGCCGGGCGGGCCCCGCTGGACGGCCCGGTGTCCAACATCGCCAGCTGGAACTACCCGATGAGCGTGCTCGTGCACGCGGTACTGGTCCAGGCGCTCGCGGGCAACGCGGCCATCGCCAAGACCCCGACCGACGGCGGTGTCGCCTGTCTGACCCTGGCCTGTGCCCTCGCCGCCCGCGAGGGAGTCCCGGTCAGCCTGGTCAGCGGCGGCGGGGGCGAGTTGTCGGAGGCGCTGGTGCGGGCGCCCGAGATCGGCTGCGTGTCCTTCGTCGGCGGCCGCGACACCGGCGCCGCGGTGGCCACGGCCGTGGCCGACCTGGGCAAGCGCCACATCCTCGAACAGGAGGGACTCAACACCTGGGGCGTGTGGAACTTCTCGGACTTCGACGCCCTCGCCGCGGTCGTCCCCAAGCTCTTCGACTACGGCAAGCAGCGCTGCACGGCGTACCCGCGCTTCGTCGTCCAGCGGGAGCTGTTCGACGCCTTCCTCGCCGCGTACCTCCCGGCGGTGCGCACGCTGACGGTCGGACACCCGCTGGCGGTCGAGCGGCCGGACGACCCCTGCCCACGACTCGACTTCGGGCCGCTCATCAACGCGGCCAAGGCGAAGGAGCTGCGCGACCAGGTGGCCGAGGCCGTCGACCGCGGCGCCGTCCCGCTGTACCGCGGGAGACCCGACGAAGCCCGCTTCCTGCCCGGCCAGGACACCTCGGCCTACGTCCAGCCCGTCACGCTCCTCGATCCGCCGCCGTCCTCCCCGCTGCACCACGCGGAACCCTTCGGCCCGGTCGACACGATCGTCCTGGTCGACACCGAGGCGGAACTGCTGGCCGCCATGAACGCGTCCAACGGCGCCCTCGTCGCCACCCTCTCCACCGACGACCGCGCCACCTACGACCGGCTGGCCCCGCAGATCCGCGCCTTCAAGGTCGGCCACGGCACCCCCCGCTCCCGCGGCGACCGCGACGAGCTCTTCGGCGGCCTCGGCGCGTCCTGGCGCGGTGCCTTCGTCGGCGGCGAGCTGCTGGTGCGGGCGGTCACCCGGGGGCGGCGGATACGCAGGTGAAAGGCACTCCCAAAGCTTGGTATTGTTGTCCATGTCGCCGCGGGGAACACCCGAACGGCGGTAGACACCTGGTCCGGGTGGCGGAATGGCAGACGCGCTAGCTTGAGGTGCTAGTGCCCTTTATCGGGCGTGGGGGTTCAAGTCCCCCCTCGGACACTCATCACTCACCGTGTCGAGTGGATTCCGCTCGGTGAGTACGATGTCGACTGATGGACACGACCCGTATCCGGGATTACCGGATGCGGGTTCTGCCGTTTCTTTCCTCTGCATTTCCTGAGACGAGTCCGTACGTCTCGGTTGCCCCCCGGATGTCGCGGACGCGCGTTTATCGGTTGCCCCGCCGACGGTCGTCGTGACGCCTGTCGACACGGCCGCTGACAGGCCGTCAATGTTCATCTCCCACCCCTATGTTGGCGATCGGTTGCGTCATCGTGTGGTGATACGATCACCGCGCTTGTAGAGCGGGCGGATGGGTGCAGGACATCCCCGACTACGGGGACGGTCCGGGCGGTGACCCCAGTGCGGGCGGTCCGCCGGTCCACCCGCATTGACGGGAATTCAGCAACTGGCCGTCAGTCGCCTGAAGAGAGTCTTATGACTGATTACATACAGAACCCGGTACTCTGGGCTCTCCTCGTCGCCGTACTCGTCGCAGTCGCCATCATTGTTCGTCAACGCAGGGCGACGCGGACGTTAAGGCAGGAGTTCGCAGATCTCCGGAATCGGCACACCGAGCTGGAGAACGGGTACGCGAAATCCGTCGAGGCAGCGCAGGAAAGAGCCGACGAGGCAACGAAAACAGTCCTGAAATCCGCCATGCGGACGCTTCAGGGTCTTGCCGCGGAGCAGCAGTTGATTGTCTCCCGACTGCAGAACAAATACGGCGAGTCGGTCATTCTCCAGGACCTTCTGGAGATCGACCACACGAACTCCCAGTTCGGTCGCCGTGCCCAGTCCATCGCCGTGCTCTGCGACGGCTGGCTGGGCCGCCAGCGCGATGTGGCCTCCGTCTACGACGTGGTCCGCAGCGCACAGGGCAGAATCCGCCATTACCGGCGGGTGGAGATTCTTTCGCAGGTGGACTTCGGCATCACGAGCCGGGCCGTCGAACCGGTGGCCCTGGCCCTGGCCGAACTGCTCGACAACGCCACCAGCTATTCCAGCCCGGACACCGTCGTGGAGATCAACATCCGCACCGTGCCCAAGGGCATCTGCATCGTCGTCGACGACGCCGGTGTCGGAATGAACGACGAGGAGCGGGCCCGCGCCGAGAAACTCCTCTCCAGCGAACGCGTCTCCGGCGTCTCCGGACTCGGCAACCCGCCGCAGTTCGGTTTCGCGGTGATCGGCGTGCTGGCCGAACGCTTCGGCTTCGAGGTGTCCGTGGACTCCTCCTCGCCCTACGGCGGTGTGCGGTCGGTCCTCCTGCTCCCGCACGACCTGCTCACCAACGCGCCCGAGCAGAAGGAACCCGCCGCCCCGGTCGTCACCCACGCGACCCCGGTCCACGGCGGCCCCGAGCCCGCGCCGATGGCGACCACCACCACCGCCGACGGCCTGCCCAGGCGGCGCCGCAAGCGGCCGATGGCCATCGTGCCCGGCAGCGCGTCGAACGCCCCCGCCCCCGCCCGCACCGGCGCGGAGACGGCGGCGATCATGGGTGCCTTCCAGCGCGGCACCCGGTCGGGCCGGGCCACGCATGCGGACCCCGCGGAACAGTCGAGCAGCACACGTGGTGCAAGCAGCGAAGGGCATGAGATCTCGTGAACGACGATCTGTCATGGATGCTGGACAGCGCCCTGGAGATTCCCGGGGCCCTGCACGCCGTCCTGATCTCCGCGGACGGCCTGCTGATGGCCCGCACGCAGGACTTCGAGAAGGACGACGCGGACCGCGTGGCCGCCGCGATGAGCGGTGTGCAGTCACTCAGCCGCTCCCTCGCCTTCTTCTGCGAGGACGCCAGTCAGCGGTGGCGGCAGACGGTCGTCGAGTTCGACGGGGGCTGGGTCTTCCTGATCTCCGCCGGTGACGGCGCCTACCTCGGCGTCTCCGCCGCGCCCGAGGTCGACATGCAGGACATCACCTTCCGGATGCAGCAGCTCGTCGGCCAGCTCGGCAAGGCCCTGACGACCCCGCCGCGCGAGAACCTCGGCGTACGGTCATGACCGGCTACGACGAGCTGGAGCCGCAGACACCGGAGTTAGTGCGTCCGTATGTCATCACCAAGGGCCGCGGACTCCCCGACGAGCAGCAGCTCTCCCTCATCACGCTGGTCACGGCGTCCGCCGACACCCAGCAGCGGCCCACCCGGCTGTCCCCGGAGGAACAGAGCCTGCTCGACCTGTGCTCGGCCGGCTACCTGTCGGTCGCCGAGATCGCGGGGCACACCCAGCTGCCCCTCGGTGTGGTGAAGATCCTTCTCGCCGCGCTCACCGAGGGCGGCTACCTCATCACCCGCCCGCCCGTACAGCGGGCACCCCTCGCCGACCGGGAGATCCTGGAGGAGGTGCTGAATGGTCTCAGGGCCAAGTTTGGATGAGCAGGACTACGTCCGCGGCGGTGCGACGCAGACGGCCGTGAAGATCCTCGTCGTCGGTCACTTCGCCGTGGGCAAAACCACGTTCATCGGGGCGATCTCCGAGATCGAACCGCTGTCCACCGAGGAGACGATGACCCGCGCCGCGGAGTCCGTCGACGACCTCAAGGGCGTCCAGGGCAAGACCACCACCACGGTCGCCATGGACTTCGGCCGCCTCACCATCAGCGACCGCGTCGTGCTGTACCTGTTCGGCACCCCCGGCCAGCAGCGCTTCGTGCAGATGTGGGAGGACATGGCCCGCGGCGCGCTCGGCGCCCTGGTCCTCGTCGACCCCGAGCGGCTCGCGGACTCCTTCGCCGTGATCGACCTGATCGAGCAGTACGGGCTCGACTACGCCATCGCCGTCAACCACTTCGACGGCACCCCCCTGCGGGACGAGAGGGCCCTGCGCGAGGCACTCGACCTGCTCGACGACACCCCCGTCGTCACCTGCGACGCGCGGGACGAGCAGTCGTCGGCCGCAGCGCTCATCACCCTCGTCCGCCACTTGCAGGACCGTGCCCACTAGGAGCTAGACATGGAACGACCCACGGCTCCCGTGCCCCCGCCCGGGTGCCCGGCGCACCACACCGGCGGTCGCGTGCCGCTGTACGGGCCGGAGTTCGCGGCCGACCCGCAGGCCTACTACAGCTACCTGCGCCACTACGGGCCGACGGCGCCCGTCGAACTCTCCCCCGGAGTCGAGGCGACCCTCGTCACCGACTACGCCACCGCGCTGCAACTCCTCCAGGACTCCGCCTCGTTCCGCAAGGACGCCCGCCGCTGGCGGGACTTCAACGAGGGCCGGGTGCCCGCCGACAGCCCGATCGCGCCCGTCCTCGCCTACCGGCCCAACTGCATGTTCAGCGACGGCGCCGAGCACCTGCGCCTGCGTCAGGCGGTCACCGACAGCATGGCCCGCGTCGACTCGCGCAAGCTGAGCCAGAGCACCGAGCAGGTCTCCGACTACCTCATCGCCCAGTTCGGCGGGCGCGGCTCGGCCGACCTCCTCGGCGACTACGCCAAGCAGCTGCCGCTGTTCGTTTTCAACGAGCTCTTCGGCTGCCCCGCCGACATCGGCGACCGTGTCGTCTACGGCATCACCGGCATGTTCGACGGCGTCAACGCCGAGCGGGCGGTCGAGGTGCTGTTCGGGGCGGTCGGCGAACTGGTGGCGCTCAAGCGGGCCAAGCCCGGCGACGACGTCACCAGCTGGCTGATGCAGCACCAGGCGGCGCTGACCGACGAGGAGATGGTGCACCAGCTGGCCCTGCTGCTGGTGGCCGGCAACGAACCGCTGCGCAACCTCATCGGCAACACCCTGCACCGGCTCCTCACCCACGACGCGTACGCCCACCAGGGCGGTCTGATCGACGAGGCGATCGACGACACGCTGTGGGAGAACCCGCCCATGCAGAACCTCGCCCCGCACTACCCGGCGTCCGACATGGACTTCGCCGGCCAGAAGCTCCACGCGGGCGACCTGGTGCTGGTCAGCTTCGCGGCTGCCAACACCGGCCCGGCCCTCACGGCCGCGCGCCAGGCGGGCAGCAACCGCGCCCACCTCGCGTGGAGCGCCGGCCCGCACGCGTGCCCCTCCAAGGATCCGGCACGGCAGATCACGGTGACCGCCATCGAGAACCTGCTCAACAAGCTGCCCGACGTCGAACTCGCCGTGCCCGAGGACAGCCTGACCTGGCGGCCCGGCCCCTTCAACCGGGGGCTCGTCGCGCTGCCCGCCCGCTTCACGCCCGTACAGACCGTGCGCCGGCCCGCCGCCCCGGCCCCCGCCGAGGCTGCCGCGCGCCCCGACAACGCCCAGCAGGAGGGCCGCAAGCCCGAACGCGGTATGTGGAGCCAGTTCCTCAACTGGCTGACGAGGTGATCATCACAACACCTGCCAACCCCGTACACCTGTATGAGTGTTCGACCTCAGGGGTAGTGAGCCATGCGGTAACCCGTGTTGCTCACGAGCTTAAGGAGGTGCCGTGGACCTCATGTCCACCGACGCCGTCTTCATACAACACCCCACCGTGTTGAGCCTCCCGATACCCGCCCTCGCCGGCGGGTATCTTCTTGCCCGCTCCGCGCCGCGGCGGGAGGGCCGGTGACCGCCCGCCGGACCGGCTCCCCGGACGGCCTCGGTACCGACACGGTGGGCGGCCTCACGGCGCGCCAGCTGCTCAGGCTCTGCGACGTCGCGGGACTGGACGGCGCGGACGCCGACCTCTACGCGCGTACGCTGACCGACATGCTGGGCGGCGTGGCCGCGCGGCCGCTGGACCTGCCGCCCGTGACACCGACGTTCCTGTCCGACGACCACACCCCGGTGGAGTTCTCGCTCGCCTTCGTACCGGGCGCGGCGCCGACCCTGCGGGTCCTGCTGGAGCCGGGGTGCGGCGCCGGCGGCCTGGCGCGGAGCGGGCGCGCCGGACTGCGGATCGTCCGGGAGGCGGCGGGACGCTGGGGCGTCCCGACGGACCGCCTGGACGACCTGGAGGACCTCTTCTTCCCGGCCGAGCCCGAGGGCCCGCTGGCGCTGTGGTGCGCGCTGGAACTGCTCCCCGGCGGCGTCCCCCGGGTCAAGGTGTACCTGAACCCGGCGGCCTCCGGGCAGGAACGTGCCGCCGACACCGTACGGGAGGCACTGCGCCGGCTCGGGCACCGGCAGGCGTTCGACGCGCTGCCGCCCAGCGACCGCCACCTGTTCTTCGCCCTGGACCTGGGCGACTGGGAGGAACCCAGGGTGAAGGTCTACCTGGCGCACGACGACCTCACGGCGGCGCAGTCTGGGGCGCTGTCCCGGACGGACGACGACGGTCTCCGTGCCGCGCAGACCGAGGCGTTCCTCCGCGTCGCGGCCGGCCACGACGACGAGGCCGGCCCCGCGGACGGTCCGAGGCCGGTCCGCCGGCCCGTCCAGTCCTGCCACGCCTTCACCGAGACCGCGACCGGCCTGCCCAGCGGCTTCACCCTCTACGTCCCGGTCCGCGACCACGTCCGGCACGACGGCGAGGCCCTGGCCCGTGCCGTGGCCCTGCTCGACCGCCACGGACTGGACTCCACCCCCCTCGAGCGCGCCCTGGCCGCCGTGACCTCGCGGCGGCCGGAGGACGGCGTGGGACTCATCGCCTACCTGGCGCTCGCCCACCAGCGGGGGCGCCCGCCCCGTGTGACCACGTACATCTCCTCGGAGGCGTACGAGGTACGTCCTCCCGCGGGCCTGCTGCCCGCCGTGGCCGCGAACGCCGGATAGGGGCGCGGGGCCAGGACGGGCCCGGGGAGCCGTACGCCGACGTCGCCGGACTGCTCCCCCCGATCCGCACCGACGCCGGATCGGGGGTGACGCCCGCCGCGCGCCCGCCGGCGCCCCGGCCCGCTCACGCGAGGGCACGGCGGGGCGGCGACCGGCCGGCCGGGGGGCGGGACCCCGCGCGCCGGACCGCCCGCGTCCGCCGGATCGCCCGCGTCCGCCCGGTCGCCCGCGTCCGCCGGATCGCCCGCGTCCGCCCGGTCGCTCGCGTCCGCCGGATCGCCCGTGCCCGCCCGGTCGCTCGCGTCCGCCGGATCGCCCGCGTCCGCCCGGCCGCCTGAGTCGGCGCCAGCCGCGCGAGACCTCAGGCCCCGTCGAGCTCCTCCAGGTAGGGCGCCACGTTCACCTGGATCGACGCGCTCTCCGCCTGCCCGTACTGGCCCGCGATGCCGCTCAGGTACGCGGCGATCTCCTTGCGCATGACCTCGGGCTCCGGCAGGACCGCCGCACCCGTGACGATCCGGGCGATCCAGCGCGCCTGCGCCTCCACGAGACGGGTGATGGAACCGTGCGGGCGGACCAGACCGACGAAGTACAGGCCGGGATGATCCGCCGCGACGACCCGCTTGTACAGCTCGACCGAACCCCGCGGCCCGATCGGGCAGCCGGGGGGCAGGAACGGGAAGGCCATGCGGTACCCGGTGCAGTACACGATCGTGTCGGCGGGCACGGAGGTGCCGTCGGTGAAGGCCACCCGGCCGCCGTCGACGAAGTCGATCGCGGGCTTGGGCGTGACCCCGCCGTGGCGGATACGGCTGAGGATCTCGTCCGAGATGGTCACGGCCGAGGAGAAGACCCGGTGGTCCGGTTCGGGCAGGCCGTAGTCCGAGAGCCTGCCCCGGGCGACGAGCAGGGACTGCTCGATCAGACGGCGCTGCTCCTCCAGGGACATGCTCGTCCACCACGGCGCCTCGGCGACCTCGTCGAGCGGCATGCCGAAGAGCTGCTTGGGCAGGACGTGCAGCCCCCGGCGCACGGACAGGTAGGTCCGCGCGGCGTACCGGGAGACGTCCACGGCGATGTCCACGGCGGAGGCGCCGAGCCCGACGACGATGACGTTCCGCCCGGCGTGGTCGCTGCCGTCGCGGTAGTCGATGGCGTGCAGGGCCGTCCCGGTGAACGTCTCGGAACCGGCCGGCGGCGCCGGCAGGGACGGCTCCGTGTTGTGCCCCGAGGCCACGATCACGTGCGCGAAGGCTCGGGAGGCGCGCCGGCCGCCGGAGTCCACGCTGACGACCGTCCAGGAGCCGTCGGCCTCCCGCCGCACGGACTCGACGGCCGTCCGCAGCTCGACGTGGTCGAGGACCCCGGCCCACTCGGCGAACTCGCGGAGGTAGGCCGCCATCTGGCTGTGCCGGGGGTAGACCGGGTACGAGGCCGGCATCGGGTGGTCGGCGTAACCGGTCAGCTGCTTGGTGGTGTTGAGGTGGAGGGAGAGGTAGCCCGGGCCGCGCTCCCCGGCCTGCGGCCGGCGCCAGATGCCGCCGACGTCCGGTGCCTGCTCCAGGCAGACGAAGTCGATGCCCGCGGCCTTGAGGGCGTGTGCCGTGGCCAAACCCGACAGGCCCGCACCGATGAGACACACACTCACGGTTTCCCCCACAGGAAAGACATCATCTTTACCGGACACGCGCAGTGCCTGCCCAACCGGAACTTCGTCCAACCAGCGACAAAGATCACAGGCGGCGGGTGTGCGCGTGCGGGGGGCCGTGAGCGGACGCGTTCAGGGCGGTGCTCGGTTCAGTTGACCCCGCTCGGGGTGGCCTTCGGGGTCCGCCCGGCCAGTACGTCCTCCAGCCGGGGGGTGCCCTGCTCCACGGCCGCCTTGGTGCTGTCGTGGTCGGCGCCCGCGAGTCCGCCGTTGGTCACCGTGATCGCGTCCGTGCCGACGCGTACGGCGGCGACGTCCAGGGTGAGCGTCACCGGATCGCCGCCCGTGGTGCCCTTCACCGTCACCGTCAGGCCCTGCCGGGCGTCGCCCGACTCGGGCAGCGAGGCCTTCACGACCTGGACGGTCCGTTCGCCGCTCTCGCCGCCGGTCACGGTGAACTGGTCGCACGTCTCGGGCAGCGACTCCATCCAGTCCCACGACGTGTCCAGATCGGTCTTCTGGTAGGCGGCGACCTGGTAGAGCAGCCGGGACTCGCCCTCCTGGAACCCGGTGAGCGCCGACGCCCCGGACGGCTCGCCCAGCAGGGTGTCGTCGTAGAGCGCGTCGAGGAGGCGCTGGCAGTCCGCCGCCTGCGCCTTGCCCGTGAGGAAGTCGGCCGTGTCCACCTGCCCGATGAGCAGCGAGTCCCGCCAGCTCGCCGCGTCGTCCACCTGGTTCCAGTCGTCCTCCAGGTCCGCCTCGGTGATCAGCGCGGTCTTCGCGCCGGCCTCGGTCAGGCTCGGGGACGCCGCCGGGGTGGTGGTCTGCCGCGCGAGCGGCCGTTCGGCGACGGGCCGTTCGGCGACGGTCGTGGCGGCGTCCGTCGAGGCCGTCGCGGGATCGTTCCCGCCGGCGCAGGCCGCGGTGGCGAGCAGCGTCCCGGTGGCCACGGCGGCGGCCAGGACACGGGCGGGGCGTGCCGCACGGGCGGCCGTACGCGCCGTGCCGGACGTACGCGGCCCGTGCGCCGTACGGGGCGTGCGTGCCGTACGGGGCGTGCGTGCCGTACGAGTCATGCGTGCCGTACGTGTCGTGCGGGTCGTGGACGTCGCGGGGTCCTGGTGGGACGGGCGGGCGGTGGTCACGAGTGCCTCCTGAAGGCGGGGCGAATGGGGTGAATGGGACGGACGGGTCCGAGGGGTCCGACGGGACGGACGGGGCGGACGGGTCCGACGGGACGGACAAGACGGACGGGGCGAACGGGACGGATCCCCGGCGCGTGCGTGCCCCGGGCTGCTGCCCCCTGCCCCTCCACCGCACCACCGGCCCGCTCGCGCGACCAGCGCAAGGAGCCGGACGGGTGACGCGGGCGGCCGGGCCGCAGGCGGGGCCCGAGGTGCCCCGAGGGGGCCGAAAATGCGAGGTGACCGGTCCGGTGGCCGGGGCATCATGACGGTTCCGCCGCCCGCCCGCGGCGGCGGCCGACCACCACCGGGGGGCTCCTGTGACCGTCCAGAACATCCTGCTGTCCGGGATCGTCGGATCAACCGCCTACGGGCTCGCGCACGCACACTCCGACATCGACCGCCTCGGCCTGTTCGCGGCTCCCACCGAGTCGCTGCACGGTCTGCACCCGCCGAAGGAGTCCCACGTCAGCACGGCGCCGGACCGCACCCTGCACGAAGCCGCGAAGTGGTGCCGGCTCGCCCTCGGCGGCAACCCCACCGTGACGGAACTCGTCTGGCTCCCCGACGACCTGTACGAGGTGCGCACCCCGCTCGGCGACGAACTCCTCGGCATCCGCACCACGTTCCTGAGCGCCCCCCGGGTCCGCGACGCCTACCTCGGCTACGCCACCCAGCAGTTCAGGAAGCTGCGCAGCCGCGGCGACGGCGCCTTCTCCGCCGATGTACGGAAGCGCACCGCCAAACACGCCCGTCACCTCAAACGACTGTGCGACCAGGGCTACCAGCTGTACGCGACGGGGAGACTGACCGTCCGGCTCGACGACCCGGAGAGCTACCACCGGTTCGGCGAGGAGGTGGCCGCGGACTCCGAGGCCGCGCTGCCGCTGCTGCGCCGCGTGGAGGAGGCGTTCGCGCGGACCCGCAGTGTGCTGCCGGAGCGGCCCGACGAGACGGCCGCCGACGCGTGGCTGCGGCGGGTGCGGCGGCACTTCTACGGCGCGGAGGGAAAATCCCGTGCCGTTCCCCACCCGGCCTCCCTACACTCATGACACGACCTGCGCCGCCCACGACACGGGGGCAGCGCGGCACCGCGACGAACGACGAGGGGAGCCCGCCATGCGTGACCACACCGCTGCCGCCGCTCCCCGTTCCCGCTACGAGGTGATCCTCGTGTCCTCGTCCGTCCGGTGTCCGCTGCGCGGCCGGCACCGGATGATCTGACGAGCCGTCAGTGAGCAGCTCCCGGAACCACGGTCCAGCACCGCAGTCGTCCTGGACCGCATCCCGCTGACCCGGCACCGCGGCCGGCATCCCACGACCTCGACCCGTCGTCGAGCGCGGGACGCCGCCGCCGGGCCGGCTGCCGCTCGCCATCCATCGCGCCGCCCGTTCACGGAGAGACACCCCGAAAGGCCAAGGGCCGTGCGCAACGACCTCCACACCCCCGACCGTCCCCTCGCCGCCGTGCGCAACCTGGGCATCCTCGCCCACGTCGACGCCGGCAAGACCACCGTCACCGAGCGGATCCTGTACGCCACCGGGACCACGCACAAGCGCGGTGAGGTCCACGACGGCACCACCGTCACCGACTTCGACCCCCAGGAGCGCGACCGTGGCATCACCATCTTCGCCGCGGCCGTCAGCTGTGCCTGGAACGGCCATCGCGTCAACCTGATCGACACCCCCGGCCACGTCGACTTCGCCGACGAGGTCGAGCGTGCGCTGCGGGTGCTCGACGGGGCGGTCGCCGTCTTCGACGCCGTCGCGGGCGTGGAACCGCAGAGCGAGTCGGTGTGGCGGCAGGCCGACCGGCACGGCGTGCCGAGGATCGCGTTCGTCAACAAGATGGACCGGGCGGGCGCCGACCTCGACACGGCCGTGGCGTCGATCCGGGACCGGCTCCACCCGGTTCCGCTGGTCGTGCAGCTGCCGATCGGCGCGGAGGACACCTTCACCGGCGTCGTCGACCTGGTCCGTATGAGGGCGCTGACCTGGGAGGAGGGTGCCGAGACCGCCGTCGAGGGGCCGGTCGTGGGGGAGCTGCGGGAGGAGGCGCTGCGTCGGCGCCGGCTGCTGGAGGAGGCCGTGGCGGAGCGTCACCCGGCGGCGCTGGAGGAGTTCTGCGACGGGGAGGCACTGTCCGCCGACACCCTCACCACCGCCCTGCGCGACCTGACGCTCAGCGGCGACGGCGTGGTCGTGCTGTGCGGCTCCGCCTACCGCAACCGGGGCATCGAGCCGCTCCTCGACGCGGTGGTGGACTGCCTGCCGTCACCCCTGGACGTCCCGGCCGTACGCGGCACGCGCGGCGCCCACGGGACGCGGGAGGCGGCCGACGAGCGGCGTCCCGCCGACCCGGCCGCCCCCTTCGCCGCCCTCGCGTTCAAGGTCAGCGCCACCGCCACCGGCCGGCTCACCTACCTGCGGGTGTACTCCGGAACGGTCGAGAAGGGAGAGACGGTGTGGGACGCGACCGCGCGGCGCACGGAGCGGATCGGCCGCATCCTGCGGGTGCGGGCCGACCGGCACGCCCCGCTGGACCGCGCGGTCGCCGGGGACATCGTCGCCGTGGTGGGCCTGAAGGCGGCCCGCGCCGGGTCGACCCTGTGCGCGCCCGACGCCCCGATCGTGCTCGAACCGCCCGGTGTCGCCGACCCGGTCGTGTCCGTCGCGGTCGAGCCGCGCCGCGCCGCCGACGCCGAACGGCTGGTGTCCGCACTCGCCCGGCTGGCCGAGGAGGACCCGTCACTGACCGTCCGGACCGACCCCGAGACCGGCCAGACGGTGCTGTCCGGCATGGGCGAACTGCACCTGGAGGTCGCGGTGGAGAAGATCTGCCGCACCCTCGGGCTGGAGATCAACGTCGGCCGGCCGCGCGTCACCTACCGCGAGACGGTGGCGCGCGGAGTGTCCGGGCTGGTCTTCCGGCACGTCAAACAGGATGGCGGGGCCGGTCAGTTCGCCCACGTCGTCCTGGATGTGGAACCGTCGGAGGAGGACGGGTTCGCGTTCCGGTCCGCCGTGGTCGGCGGGCGGGTGCCGCAGGAGTACGTACGGGCCGTCGAGGCCGGCTGCCGGGACGCCCTCGCCGAGGGACCCCTCGGCGGGCACGCGGTCACCGGACTGCGCGTCACCCTGACCGACGGGGCGACCCATGTGAAGGACTCCTCGGAGACGGCCTTCCGCACGGCGGGCCGGCTGGGACTGCGGGAGGCCCTGCGGGCCTGCGCGATGACCCTGCTGGAACCGGTCGCCGAGGTCACGGTGACCGTGCCCGAGGACGCCGTCGGCACGGTCCTCGGCGACCTCGCGGCCCGCCGCGGACGGGTCACCGGCTCGGCGGTGCGCGGCGGCGCGGCGGTCGTGACCGCCACCGTGCCACTGGCCGAACTGTTCGGCTACGCGACCCGCCTGCGCAGCCGCACCCAGGGCCGGGGCACCTTCACGGCCCGGCCGACGGGGTACGCGCCGGCACCGGTGACGGTGGCGTCGGCACCGGCGGCGGTCGGGACGCCGTAGGCGGCTGCGGCGCCGTAGACGGCCGCGCGAGGCCGTGGACGGTCGTAACGCCGTAGACGGTCGGGACGCCGTGGACGAGGCGCAGTGACCGGTGGGGAGGCCCGACCTCCCCACCGGTCCTGCTCGCGTCCGGTCACCGGACCAGGACGAGGACGAGGATCACGAGGGCGACGACGGCCGCCGCGATCAGCGAGACCTTCCACCTGCCCTCGTCCGACAGCCGCCGCACGGTTCTCAGACGTCCGTCGGTGCCCCGGAAGACGTAGAACTCCAGGTGGGGAGAGCCGGGAGAGCCGGCCTTGACGACCGTCAGACGCCGGAGGACGACCTGCCGTTCCTTCTCGTCCTTGCGGCGCCGCAGGTACGGCTCGACGGCCGTGCGGTGGTCGGGGGAGAGATCGCCGGGAAGAGGGTCGTCCAGGCCGAGGAGATCCTCCCGCCAGCCGCCCGCGTCCAGGTCCGACCCGACCCGCCGGGGCCGTGGGACGGGCGGAGGCACGACGTCGGACCGCCGAGTCCACTCGATCCGCCCCGCCGTCCAGGACGTCAGACTCCCGTGCCCCTTGCAGGTGGTGCACTCGGTGGTGCCGGTGCGCCCGCACGGGGCGCAGGGGATGCGCCCGGTCGCTTCGCACTCCGGGCACCTGACCTTCCCCCAGCCCCGGCAGCCGGGGCACGCGCTGTCGGGCGTGTGGCACCCCTCGCAGGTCACCCGTTCGTCGGGGCGGTCGCCGCTGCCCTGCTTCGGGAGGCCGGGTCTGGGCGGGCTGCCGGGCAGGCCGCCGTGCTTGAAGGACTGCGTGCACGCGGTGACGCCCTGGCAGACGGCGCACACCTGCGCGGGCTCACAGGGGCGGTACGTCATGCTCGCGCAGTCGGCGCACTGCCGCCGGCCGTTGCCGCAGTCGCAGGACCGGAGGTGCACCGAGCCGCGTCTGACCAGGTCGAGCGGCCGGTCGAGGGGTGACTCGCGGGAGCTGAGCTGGTAGTCCCGCAGCACGTCGTAGGTCGGCCGCTCCGAGAGGGAGACGGCGCCGGGCCGGTGCCGAGTCTCCTCGGTGCGGTACTCGATGTGACGGGTGACCGTGCCTTCGAGCAGGTGCGAACGGGTGAGGAGGAGGTCCTCCAGGTCCGGGGCGGGGCGCTTCCCCCGGCCGGAGCGCGCCAGGTACGCGCCGATCGCGGCACGCACCTCCTCGTCGGACGGATCCTCTGCTGCCACGACGGAACCCACTCCCCCCAGTCGCCCCCTCCCACCCGGGTACGGGCGGGAACCGGTGCCGAGCGGCACCAGTGTGGCGGGAGCGGGCCCGTGGCAAAAGGGCGCGGGGGTGGTGCGGGGACGCGCGGGGTTACTGGGAGGCGGAGCGTCCGGGCCGACGCCTTCGGCGGGCGGGCCGCGACACCGCGTACCGGCCGGGGGCCCGTCACACCGAGCCGACGGCGTCCACCAGCTCCGCGAGCGCACCGGCGAGCGAGTCCAGCCCGGGTCCGTCGGCCGGGCCGCCCGGCTCGGTCATGTAGACGTCGCGCCGGATCTCGATCATCAGGGCGCTGACCCGGGGATCCTTGCCGTAGTACTCCAGCGGTACGTACGCACCGGCGAACGGGCTGTCGACGCCCGTGCCGCCGAAGCCGGCGAACGCCCGCTCGGCGTGGGACAGCAGCTCCGGCGGGGTGTGGAAGCCGTCGCTGCCCAGGCAGATCGGCGGGCGGGGACCGTCACCGTGGAGTTCGTACGGCAGGCGCTCGGTCGGATACGAGTGCACGTCGACGACCACCGCCCGCCCCACGGCCGCCAGCCGCTCGGCGACCGCGTCGGTCATGGCGGCGGCGTACGGCTCGAAGTACTCCCCGACGAGCGCCCGCCCGTCGAAACCGGCCGGACGCAACGGCTCCTCGTGCGTGGTCCGCGTGTACACCGCGCCCATGCCGACCGACAGCATCTCCTCCCGCTCGTCCGGGAACCGCTCGGGATCGACGACCAGCCGGGACAACTGGTTGACGAACCGCCAGGGCGCGACGGAGCAACGGGCGGCGGCGACCGCCGCGATCTCCGCGGTGTGCGAGTCGGTGATGTGGTCCAACTCCCGCTCCAGCGCCGCGTCGTCGAGCACGATGCCCTGCCGCACCTTCGCCGGTATCGCCCGCGAGGAATGCGGGACGTGGAGGATCACGGAGGAGTCGGGGGCCCCGGGGAGGATCTGGAAGGAGACTGACGTGTCGTTCATCTGCGGTGACCTCGCTGCGCGTTGCCGTGGATCGTACGTCGGGAGGCAAGCGCGCCTCCCGCCTGGTCGGTCGGACAGGGTGGCTGCGCCGCCCGACCGCGCCCCGTGAGTGTATACGACTCCTCTCCTGCGTAAAGGAATTAACCAACGCTTTCATTGCCTTCTGGGTGGTGGTTGCCTCTTGCGTCTGACCGGTGAACGCCGTCGTCCCGACATCGCCGTTGCGGCAGAGGCGCGGGAGGCGGATGTGTGAAGGGCGGGCGCGCCCCGTTCGCCCCATGACTATCGTGTGTGCGGTAGATCACTCGCACGCTGGGGGCGGCATGGGGCTGGCAAACGAAAAGATCATTTCTCAGGTCGAGGACCTGCTGCAGGGCAGGGTCGTCATTCCTTCCATCCAACGCGATTTCGTCTGGATGAGGCCCGATGTCCGTGATCTCTTCGACTCCCTCTACCGGGGTTACCCGGTCGGCGCCCTCCTGCTGTGGAAGACCGGTCTCACCGTCCCCTTCAAGACGGCTGCCGTCGTCCAAGCCGCGAAGTCGGTGCACCAACCCCTTTATCTGCTGGACGGGCAGCAGCGGTTGACCTCCCTCGCCTGGGTGTACCGTCCGGAGTCGAAGGCCGACGGCCGGCTCATCGACCTGCGCTTCGACGTGCGCACCGAGGAGTTCGTCAACCCGAGCGCCGTGCAGCGGAAGGACCTGCTGCTGATCCCGGTGTCGACGCTGCTGCAGGAGAACGTGCAGTTCTACCAGGTTCTGCGCAAGGCAGGAGTGTCGATCGACGACCCGAACTTCGACTCGTGGATTCAGCGGTTGCAGAAGGTGAACAACATCCGGCAGCACCAGATCGCCGTGATCACCTACGAGTCCGATGACTACGAGGAGGTCGCCGAGCTCTTCGCCCGGCTGAACAAGGGCGGTCGACGGCTGTCGAAGGGCGATCTCGTGTACAGCGCCATCGCGGCCCGCTGGTCCGACGGCCTGGACACCATGGACTCCTTCCACCAGGAACTGCAGGACAGCAACTTCGCTCTGAACAGGGAAGCCGTCCTGCGCCTCATGAGCCTCCTCGCGGGAACCGGCGCCCATCACATCAAGCTCATCGGGGCGGACGTGGACGAGGCCGCACTGAAGGAGGCCTGGCAGGCCACCGAGAGGGCTCTGCGCTTCGCCATCGACTTCCTGAAGGGCGAGTGCTCCATCCCCCGGTCCGAGATCCTCTCGTCGCCGAACGTCACCATCGTGCCCGCTCTGCTGCTCCACCACCGGGACGGCAAGCTGCGGCCGGGAGAGACCCAGCTACTGCGCCGCTGGGTGTACACGGCGATGGCCTTCAGCCACTACTCCTTGCAGGTCGAGGGCAAGCTCGACGCGGAGGCCAGACTGATCAAGTCCCGTGCGGGACAAGATCTGTTCGCGGAACTCATCCGCAGGGCCTCCGGTACCCGATCCCTGGACAGTGCTCTCCACCCGAGGGACCTGGAGCAGAAGTACTCCACACATCCCTTCTTCAAACTGCTCTACATCGCTGCGCTGCGGGGCACGGCGCGGGACTGGGCGACCAACATCGCCATCAGCGACCAGCCGATGAACAGCGGCGCCAAGATCGAATTCCACCACGTGTTCCCCCGCGCCCGGGTCCAGGGGACGTACGCGAAGGAGGAGTGGAACAGCCTCGCCAACCTTGCCTTCGTCACCGGCCAGACCAACAAGATGATCTCGTCGAGGCTGCCCGTCGACTACATGTCGGGCATCGCTCCGGAGCGCCTGGCCGAGCAGTGGATTCCAGATGACCCGGAGCTGCGGTCCATGGACCGCTTCCCCGACTTCCTGGCCGCACGCAGGCGCCTGCTGGCCAACGTCCTCAATGATCTGCTGGGACTCCCGGCCTACGACGGTCGGACGGGCCACCGCGACACCGAGGAGCTGCCCGCTGACGAGGAACTGCTCGCGGAGGGTCCGGCCGCGCCCACGCTGGTCGGCGACGGCGTGCGAGAACTGCGCACGGAACTGGGCGTCGAGATTCACGCGGTCTACGAAGGCCGTCGCATCACCGCCTACTACGACCCTTCGTCCCGCACCGTGACGATCCCCTCCGGTTCCGGCCGCGGTGAGTACGAGACTCCGAGCGGGGCGGCAGTGGGCGTGGTGCACGCCCTCAATCCGCACGTCAATCCGAACCGCAACGGATGGTCGTTCTGGACGGTCACCGCCACCGGCAATCTCTTGCAGAGCATCCGGTAGCGGGACAGCGTGCCAGGCACTCCGCGCACCGACACATGCGGGGGCCGACGGAAGGAAGTGAACGTGTAGCAGTTCGCCGCCGCTACGGTGCTGCGCAGCGGATACGGGCTGGATTGGATCCTCGGTAGGGGGGCCGATGGGGCAGGTCTGGCAGGGGACGGACGTCTGTCTGGAGCAACCCGTCGCGGTCGAAACGGTCGCCGCGGATCTTCTGGCCCTGCCCGACTGCCGCCGCACCGCCCTGGCGCGCTCTAACGGGGTCTGTGCCGGAGAGTCGAGGCGTCGAACGTCTGCCTCGACGGCACGGAAGTGTCGGACGTCAGCCGTAGGCTGTCGTCGGAGAACAAGGGGAGACGATGACTGACGACCGCAAGGCAATCGTTCCGGTGTGGACGCTGGCGACCGGCGACGTCCGGGTGCCCGCACTGGCCGGAGACGAGCCGATGACGGCTGAGCGCCTGGCTGAATTGCGCAGTGTGCTGGCGGCCCTGGCCGACGAGCCCATCGCCACACTTGAAGTACATCCGTTGCCCGACGAGTTCGACCGCAGCCGAGGTATCCCGCTCGACGCCGTGAGCCCCCTGGCTCAGCACCTGTCGCAGCTCATCACGCAATCGGCGCGAAGTTCCTCTGCGGCGGCCACGGCGACCGCCGCAGGCGAAGGCCTGTACCGCATGGTGGTTCCGGCGAAGGTCGCCGCCCAGTTCGCGCAGGGCGTCGTTCGCCCGATGGCGGCGAAGGGGGTGGCCGGTGGCATCCGCGGTGCATTCGTGCAACCGACGGGCCGCATCGCCGCCGGCGCGGCGTTCGTGCCGGTCGGTAGAGCGGCAACAGCGGGCGCGGTCGGTGGAGCCGGTGCGACAGCCGGCGTCGCGGCCGCCGGCAGCGCGGCGCTCACCGTGGCCGCGCCGCTCGTGCTCATGGCCGTGGCGGTGGGGGTGAGCGCGCATGCCGACCACAAGCGCCAGCAGGCCATCGAACACATCACGGAACTGCTGGAGCAACTGCACGACGAGAAGCTCGACGACGAGCGCAGTGAACTCGACGGCTGCCGCGACGCCATCGACAAAGCCACCGCCATCCTGCTCGATCAGGGCAAGATCGGTGTCTCACTGGGGCTGGACTCGGCAGTGCATGCCATCAGCAAGGCGCTGGCCGCCGCCGACCGCCGCCTCGCCCAATGGCAGAGCGCACTCGACAAGCTGCCCGACGGCAAGGCCGTCGAGATCGGCACGCTGACCAAGGCGTTCCCCGGCGTCGACGAGGACGGCGGCACGTTCCGCACCCACCTCGAACTCGCCGCCTTGGCGATCGCGCTGAAGCGGCGGGTCATCGTTCTGCAAGCGGTCGAGCACGCCCAGGCCGACCCCGGCAACCTGTTCGAGAACTTCGTCCGCGCGCTCAAGGCCGACCAGCAGCGCCTCGACAAACTGGAGTCGGACGTCGCCACTGTCCTGGGACGCCTGTCGGCGCTGGAGCTGGCACGCCCGCAAGGTTTGCGGCCCGTCTTCACGACCGGTGAGGTCGATCGCCTGATGCGCGCGGCGAACCGGATCCACAGGCTTGGCGACGGCGTCATGGCCGACAGCCGCGCGACGGACGTGGCGATCGAGATCGCCCGCGACAAGGACGGCTCGGTGGTCGTGTTCCCTGCGCTGCCCGCGTAGGCGTAGGCGCGCTCGCATTCGCTTGGTGAGTGGCGCGGGGTGTGCCCGATACCTCGACGCGTTGGTGGCTCTTTGCATCGTTCCGCACCGCGACCGAGGACAGGGCGATCCGCCGGGTGCTCACCGAGGTGCGCCCGGCGGATCACTCGACGCGGTGCCCACCACCGCCCACACGGACTTGCGGGACCGGAGCGGCGGTCAGTGACGCCCCGATCGTCGGCGAGGGCGAGTGACGAGGAGAAGGCCGCGACCGGACGCGTGTCGATCCGCATCGCAACGGATGGTCGTACAACCTTGTACTGCGCCTCCGGCTACTTGCCGCCACGCTGGTGGGGCCTGACGTAGGTGTGGCCTTCCGGGAGTCTGTGGGACCCGGCCAGGCCGGCCCTGCGGTGTGCCTCCGAGTATGCGGTCTGCGCCGTGTCACTGGCCTGCTTGCCCAAGTGGTCGATCCTCATCAGGTGCCCGGCCACTCCATGCCGCGAGGAGGCGCTGGGCAGATGCACCACCCGCTCTGGCCCGTTCTCGTGCTTGGGCAGCACGAAGGGCCTGTAGCAGACGAGTCTGATTTTCTTCTCGCCCGGCCGAGCTGGGAAGTTGAGGATGCCGCTCGACCCGTAGCTGCCTGTCTCCCAGGTGAGCCGCTTACTGCCCATGAGTCTGTTCACGGCTGCCCGGACGGCATCGCTCGTGTGCTGTCCGGAGCCGTGAAGCCCGCGGACGTTGCTGATCAGGTTGTCCAACGGCAGGAGCGCGCGGCCGTGCTCGTCGAGGTAGCCGAGCTTGCGGACCGTCTCCTGCACCAACCCGTCGAGCGAGGCGACGTCACCGGTCCGGGACCGCGCCTGACTCGCGGGGAGGTCACGGACGACGACTCGAGGGTCGTACTCGAAAAGGAACCTTCTCCTCGCGATCAGGACCGGACGTGGCAACGGGTGCAGACAGAGCCTCAGTTGTCCGTTGCACAACGTGGCCGTGACCCGTGTGCCCGGCATGATCTGCGTCCGCGGCCATCGGATACCGCGGACGTGCTCCTTGGTGGTTTTCTTGTGCAGAGAGGCCAGCAGCACCGTCGGGAACGCGCGGCCGTCGTGGAGTTGCACCACCTTCGCTCTTCGGACGCGCCCCGCGGCTCGCGAAGGCAGCGGACACAGGCCGTTGTCGAGATGGCGGGTGCGGAGCACGAACGTCCACTGCACTTCGGACTTCGTCTCGATCACGTCGTGCGGCTCACCAGGGTCCGGCTGCCGGATCACCACCGTCTGGCCGGGGTCGGTGGCAGGCTCCTCCTTGCCGGGGGTGTCCCGAGGCACGGACACGACGACTGGCGCGGTGGCGCGCGCTTCGGAGGTGCCTGTATCGCCTGCCGTGTGCCGACGGCGGCAATCCGAGCAGTACACCAGGGTGGTGCCCATGTCCACGGTCCCGACGGCAACCTCGGCGGCCACCGTCGGCCGGTGACAGTTCCCGCAGGTGAAGGAGATGGGTACGGCGAGGCGCAGCAGCGTCCAGCCGAAGCGGTCCGGGGCGCTTTCGAGTATCCTCGCCCCTTGCAGCGCTGACCCCTGAGCCTTCATGAGCTGCCCTCCTGCCGACATCACACACCGATGACCACTGCCTGTCACTCGTCACGGACGGCCACGGCCGTCTGCCCGTGGCCGTGCACGCGGTGCTCTGACCTCACACACCCGCCTCCACGAGGAACGGGCTGGGCTTGCCGGACCAGGAGACGTACAGTCCGTCGCGGGCCCTCGTGCAGGCGACGAACAGCAGGCAGCGTTCGGACATCACGTCCGTCTCGTGCTGCTGCGCGTCCACGTCGGCGGGCGTGACGGCCTTCGCGAACGGCAGTGCGTCCTCGTTGACGCCGACCACGGCGACGCAGCGGAACTCCAGCCCCTTGAAGGAGTGCATGGTTCCGACCCGGACGGCTTCAGCGTCCTTCGCGGGATCGGCTGTCCGCAGCGGTACGGCGGGGAGGCCGGCGGCCTTGAGGTGCGCCACCGTCTTCGTGCACGTCTTGTTGAAGCGGGTGCTGACCCCTATCTCCCCGGCGCCGACGCCTGCCTCCAGCCACGCCCGTATCCGAGCGACGAGCGCGTCGAGTTCGGCTTCCTCGGTCGCCGCCGTGTGCACGGCGGGCCCGTCACCGTGCAGCGCGGAGCGGTACCCGAGCAGCGTGTCGTCGCGGCCCTCGTCCTCGAGCTGGGCGATGGGGCGGCCGACGAGCAGGGCCGTGGACCAGCGCAGGATCTCCTGGGTGCTGCGGTAGTTCTTGCGCAGCTTCACCGACCGCCCGGTCACCTTGATGCCGAGCGACTTCAGCGACACCTTCGCGTCGTAGATGCGCTGGTGCGGGTCGCCCGCGATGAACAGGTCGTCCGGGCGGGCGGGTACGGCCGCGCGCAGCAGCCGCCACTGCGCCGGGTGCAGGTCCTGCGCCTCGTCCACCACGACGTGCCGGTACGGCGGGCCTTTCTCCTCCAGCAGCCGGGCCGCCTCCGCGCACGTCTGCAGCCAGGTGCGGGCCCCGTCCGCGGCCAGGCCGGACGTGAACCGCTCCACCGTCTCCCACACCAGGGGCCGTTGTGCCGCCGTCAACCGGCTTCCGCGGCCGCGCCGGTCCGCCGCCTCGTACGCGGCCAGGTTCCTGATGTCCTGCGCCAGGATGACGTGCCGGTACTCCTGGGCGAGGAACTGCGGGCTGCCGGTGAAGCCCGTGGCCTTCGCGGCCTTGCCCCAGCGGCTCGCCTCCTCGTTGTTCATCAGCGGCCGCAGGGCCACCGCCCCCGGTGTTTCGGCGACGACACGGCTGGCGAAGCCGTCCACCGTGGAGATGTCCACCCGCGCGCGCAGTTCCGGGTCCTCCACCAGGGACTCCAGACCGGAGCGGAGCGCGTTGACGAGCGCGTTCGTGTACGTCGTGAGGAGGATGCGGTCCCCGTCGCGCAGGTGCCCGAGCAGGTGCTTGACCCGGTGCAGCGCGACGACGGTCTTGCCGGTGCCCGGCCCGCCGGTGACCTGGGCGGGTCCCGAGTAGGACGCCCGGTAGGCCACCTTCCGCTGCGAGGGGTGCAGGAAGACGCGCCAGGCCGCGAAGGGCTTCTCGAGGATCTCCCGCAACTCCGCGGAGGCGGTGACCAGCGCGATGCGGGCCCGGCTGTGCCGGATCGCGGTGTCGTAGTCCTGGGCGTCCACCGGCTGCGACGACGCCTGCAGGGCCGGCGCGACGATGTCCTGCCAGACCTCCTCGACCGTGCAGCCCTCCGCGAGGTACTGCAGCACCTCCCGCTGGTCCTGCGGCAGCAGCGGCGCGAACACCTCCAACTGCTCCTTGTCGACCAGCGACCGGGCCTGCCGCAGCGTCTCGGCGTCGATGCCGAGGGCGGTCAGGTCGCCGTCCGAGAACTTCGCGAACAACCGCTCCTTCGGCGAGGTGCGCGCCACCTGCTCGTACCCCGGCGTGATCTCCTCCAGGGTCGCCGCGTCCCGGATCTCGACGGCCCGGGTCACCTCGTTGATGCTGGCCTTCTGCTTCTTCGCCCAGGCGATGGCCTTGTCGTGCGGCATGACCCGCAGCAGCAGGAAGGTGTCCCCGGAGGGCGGAGCGAGGACGACACCACGCCAGAACTGGTCGATGCGGATCGTCCGGATCTGCTTGTCCTGCGCGTTCGTCAGGCTCTCCAGCTTCAGCCCCGGGTCCTTGAAGAGCTGATCGAGGGTGAGCCGGTCGAACTTCTCCCAGGCCTCCAGGACGCCCTTCCTGACCGGAGGCTGGAGCTTGGGGAGTTCGGCGAAGAAACCGATGTCGAAGGCGAGCTGCGGCATGGAGGGATCCTAAGGGCCGGGCGGTGAGCGGCGGAGAGGGAGGGCCAGGTCAGGTGCGCGAACCGGCGGGTCCGCCGTCGAGATCCAGACGGATCACCGCCAGCGTCTCGGCCACCTCGGCCGTGAGTTCGTCGTCGGGCCCCCACACCACGCACAGGTCGGTGTGCAGCGGGTCCAGGACCGCGAACGCGTCGGCCGCCCGTCCCTGCGCGAGCAGCAGCATGCCGATGTCGCGGCGCAGTTCGACGGCCTCCTCGCTCACGTCGCCGTCGACGGAGCTGACGACCGCGAGGACGCTGTGCAGGCCGGCGAGCGCCTCGGTGACCTGGCCGAGTTCACCGCGGCAGCGGGCCGCCTGGGCGCGGCTCTCCCGGGCGTCCTCGCTGCTCGGGCCGCTGACGCGTCCGTACGCGTCGGCGAGCGCCTCGAATTCGGGCAGTGCGGCACGGTGGTCACCGGCCAGCTGACGGCTGACCGCCCGGAACATGCGCAGTCGGAGGACCGCCTTGTTCTCCGAACCCAGGGCGCGTGCGGCCGGCTCGATCACCTCGTCCACCACCTCGGCCGCCTGCGCGTACCGTTCCTCCTCCATCAACGCCCGGTAGTGCTCGTGGACCTCGCGGATCTGTTCCCGCAGCGCCTCCCGTTCGGCCTCGGGAACGGCGGGCGGCGCGGCGGCCCCGGTGGTGGGTGCGGCGGGCCGTGCGCCCGCGGCACCGGCACGCGAGCGCGGCGCGTACGGACGGCGGAACACGCCGGTCGGATCGGGTGCCCCGGCGGGCCCCTCCTCCGGTACGGCCTCCTCACCGGGCGCCGGCAGGAAGGGCCGCAGCCGCTCGTACACCTCCTGCACGTCCGCCGGACGTGCCTCGGGCGCCTTGCGGAGCAGGTGCAGGACCAGCTCCTCCAACCCCTCCGGTATGTCGGCCCGCAGCTGACGCAGGGGCGTCGGCGCCGCGTTGACGTGCTGCATCATCAGATGGAACTCGCCGTCGCCGCTGAACAGCAGCCGCCCGCACAGCAACTCGTGCAGGACGCACCCCAGCGCGTACAGGTCGGTGCGTGGCGTGACCCGCCCGCCGCGCACCTGCTCCGGCGCCATGTACTGGTGCGTCCCGATGGGGCTGCCTGTCGCGGTCAGCCGGGTGACGTCCGTCTGCAGGATGGCCGCGATGCCGAAGTCGAGCACCTTCACGGTGCCGTCCCGCGCGACGAGGATGTTGCCCGGTTTCAGGTCGCGGTGCACCACGGGCACGTCGTGCGCGTACGACAGCACGGTCGCGACCTGCGCCGCCACGGCCACCGCCCAGCTGACGGGGAGCGGCCGGTCCGGGTGCACGTACGCGCTCAGCGGCACGCCGTCGACCAGCTCCATCACCAGGTACAGCTGCTCGTACGACTCGTCGAGCACCGCGTCGTACACCTGCGGCACGCCGGGGTGCTGGATCCGCGCGGTGATCCGCGCCTCGCGCCGGAACCGCTTCGCGAACTCCTCCGCCAGGTGAGGCGACGTCACCGCCTGGGGCCGGATCAGCTTCACGGCGACCGGCCTGTCCAGGACGGCGTCGTAACCCCGCCACACGTCACCCATGCCACCGTGGCCGAACTGCTCCAGCAGTTCGTAGCGTCCCGCGATCCGCCGTACGTCCGGCACCTGGCCCCCGCCCCCGTCGAGTATCCGAAGTGGTCTTCGATGTGCTCGGGGATCAGTGTCGCTGGTGGGAGTTCGGCGCGTCCAGACAGCTCGCGGGAGGCCCGTGGCGTCAGGTCAGGCCGGGAGCGGCGTACTCCGCCCAGACGGTCTTGCCCGGACCGCCCTCGGCGCGTGCGGTGCACCCCCAGCGGTCGGCGAGCGCCTCGACGAGCAGCAGCCCGCGGCCGCTGTCTCCTGGAGTGCCGGCCTCCGGTGCGGCGGAGGGGACGCGGGGGAGGCGTTCACCGCGGGTGTCGCCGACTTCGATCCGTACGGTGCCGGTGGCCGGGTCGGCGGTGAGGAGGACGTGGAAGTCCCGACCGGCCACGTGCCCGTGCCGTACGGCGTTCGCGCACAGCTCCGCCGCGATGAGGGTGACGGCGTCGTGCGCGTCGCTGCCGTACCGGACGCCCCAGGCGTCGAGCCGGTGCCCGCACAGCCGTCGGGCCAGGCGGGCGCCGCGTGAGGTGGAGCTGAAGCGCATCGTGAACCGGTGGGTGGTGGGGGGTGGTTGTGTTGCGGTCATGCACTCACGGTGGCGTCTCGTGGCGTAGCGTGACCAGTGGTGACGCGCTGACGTTGATCCTTCGTACGGCGCGTGCGCGGGCGCTGTACCTGGCGGTACGCAGGGGAGAGGCGGCAAGACGGTGACCGTACGGGACGAAGAAGCGGGGCAGCGGCAGCAGCGGCGGCCGGAGGACGATCCGGGTTCGGGTGTCGTGACCGCGTTCGGGCGGCAGTTGAAGCTGCTGCGGACGCGGGCGGGGCTGGAGCGGGCGGAGTTCGGGAAGCGGGTGGGGTACTCGGCGGACACGGTGGCGTCCATTGAGCAGGGGAGGCGGATTCCGCAGCCTCAGTTCATCGAGCAGGCGGATGAGGTGTTGGGGGCCGGTGGGGTGCTCACGGCGCTGAAGGAGGAGGTGGCGAAGGCCCAGTACCCGGCCTTCTTCAGGGACGCGGCGCGGCTTGAGTCGGAGGCTCACGAGCTCTTTCTCTACGCGGTCCAGGCAGTCCCGGGGCTTCTGCAGACCGAGGAATACACACGGGCCCTGCTCGCCATGCGGCGACCGTTGCTGGATGAGGACACGATTGAACAGCGTGTCTCAGCACGACTGTCGCGGCAGGAGACCTTCGCTCGTTGGCCGGCACCACTGGTGAGCTTCGTCATCGAAGAGGCCGTGTTACGCAAGCCGTTCGGCGGCAGGGCCGTACTGCGCGGAGTGCTTGAGAACATCCTCTTGATCGGACACCGACGCAACGTCGAGATCCAGGTCATGGCGAACGACCAAGAGGACAACGCCGGTGTTGATGGCCCGTTCACGCTGATCACCCCGAAGAAGGGCGAACAGATCGCGTACCTGGAGGTACAAGGTCGCAGCATCCTGGTCACTGACCGGAACGAAGTACGGTCCATCTCAGCGCGTTATGGGATCATCCGAAGCCAGGCTCTCACTCCGCGAGAGTCCCTGGGATTCGTAGAGAAGGTGCTGGGAGAGCTATGAACACGGGTGAGTCGTGGCGCAAGAGCAGCTACAGCACAGGCAATGGCGGCGAGTGCGTCGAAGTCGCTTGGATCAAGAGCAGCTACAGCGGCGCGGAGGGCGGCGAGTGCGTCGAGGTCGCCGGGACCGGCGAAGCCGTCTGGGTACGTGATTCCAAGCGGCCTGTAGAAGCCAGGCTGTCCTTCAGCGTCGAAGCATGGGGCGGCTTCGTGCGGATGGCCGCCGAGCACTGAACGGGCGGACGTGAGGCGAGCGGGCCCGGTACGCACGTCGTACCGGGCCCGCTCGCCTCAGAAGTCGTCCAGCCCTTCCTCCCGGCGGATCATCCGCCAAGCGGCCCGGCGGGCGCTGCGGTCGAGGTTGGACTTGAAGTCCCGGTCGGCGCCGAAGTACCGCTTGCCGAGGGTGTCGATGGTGGATACGTGATCCATCATGTTCTCCTCGAACTTCTTGTCCCAGACGATGCCGAAGTTCTCCTCGTCGTTGACGAGGGCGGCGGCCCGGACCTTCGGGTCCTCCTTGGTGGCGTTGAAGGCCGGGAGGACGTCCTCCTCGCTGAACTCCGTGCCGAACTTGGCGTTGAACCTCTCGATCAGCTCGGACAGCAGTGACTTCTCGGCGTCCTTGGCACCGCCGACGCCGTCCCCGAAGCCCTTGAGCTCGGCCGCGCCCTCGGGGTTGAGGGAGACGTCGTGCTCGCCGGTCTTCTCCACCCGCAGGTGACTGAGATCCACCTCGCCTATGTCGACTCCGCCGTCCGCGAGCCGGGGAAGCCGGTTGAGCAGGTAGCGCCCGTAGAGGTACAGGCGTTCCAGCTCGGCGTCCTGGTACGGGACGATCTGCGCGAGGAAACCGTACTTGCGGACGTAGTCGTTGAGGTTGGCGCGGAAGTCCTCGGCGGTCTCGACGTCGTCCTCCTCCTCGCTCTCCAGGAGGGCGGTGAAGCGGATGACGGCGGGGGAGAGGAGCCGGTACAGCTCGGCGTGCAGCTTCTCCCACTTGGACTGTGAGCCGGCGGCCTTCTCCTGCGCCGCCAGGTACGCGGCGACGAACTCGTCCATGTCCTGCTCGGAGATGACCGGGGCGGACATGACGCGGCTCTGCGCCGTGTAGAGCAGGTTCGGGTCGGAGGGCAGGGTGTGCGCCTCCTCGAAGTACGGGCGGAAGGCATCCTGGATGTCCTCGGCCTCGTTGACGAAGTCCAGGACGGCCAGGTCGGCCTGGGACTTGCGTTCCGCGGTGCGGTTGAGGCGGGACAGGGTCTGCACGGCGGCGATGCCGGTCAGCGTCTTGTTGACGTACATCGTCGTCAGCAACGGCTGGTCGAAGCCGGTCTGGTACTTCTCGGCGACGACCAGGATCCGGTACTCCTGCTGCCCCTTGCCGCCGGCCTTCGCTGCCTTGTCGTCGGCGCGGGTGTAGCCGAACGCCTTCGGCAGCGCGCTCTCCGAGAGACCACCGTTCTCCTTGCTCTCGGTGGTCTCCTCGCCGTCGATGGTGAGGGACCCGGAGAAGGCGACCAGGACACCGAGGTCCGGGTACTTGGTGTCGTAGTCGCGGTCAGCGATGTAACTACGGATGGCACGGGCCATCTGCACGGCGGAATGGCGGGACGCCGTGACCACCATGGCCTTGGCCCGGCCACCGAGCCGGCCGCGGGTGTGGGCGACGAAGTGCTCGACGATCACTTGGGCGTGCTGGGACACGGTGTGCTCGTGCATGAGCGCGAACCGGGCGAGCAGGCTGTTCGCCTTGGAGGGGTCGACCTCCTTCTCGTCGTGGTTGAGGTTCGCCAGCTTCCAGTACGTGTTGTACGTGACGTAGTTGCGCAGGGGGTCGAGGATGAAGCCCTCCTCGATGGCCTGGCGCATGGAGTACGTGTGGAAGGGGCGGTAGACGGGCTTGCCGTTCTCCACGCCCTCCGTGCCGAAGAGTTCGAGCGTCTTGGACTTGGGCGTGGCGGTGAAGGCGAAGTAGGAGAGGTTGGCGGCGCGGGAGCGTTCCACCGCCTTCGCCTTCAGCTTGTCGTCCACGGTGACCGTGGTCGCGCCCTCGTCGTCCGAGTCCGCGTCCAGGCCGAGGTCGCGTAGGGCCGACTTCACGGCGGTCGCGGCGTCGCCGGACTGGGAGGAGTGCGCCTCGTCCACGATGATCGCGAAGCGGGTGCCCTTGATCTCGGTGGGGTTGCGCTTGATGTAGTCGAGCAGTGCCGGGAACGAGTGCAGGGTGACGGTGACGATCTTCCCGGTGTCCCGGGAGAGGGCCCGGGCGAGCTGCTCGCTCTTCGCCCCGTGCTTCTCGTCGACCTTCACGACCAGGCCGTCGGTCTGCGAGAAGCTGCCGACCGTCGCCGAGAGCTGTGCGTCCAGCGCGCGGCGGTCGGTGATGACGATGACCTTGTCGAAGACCGGCTCACCGGGCTTGATGCGGCCGTCGGCGAGGGCATCGGGGTTGAGAACGTGCGGATCGCGGCGGGCGTGCAGGTCGCTGAGGCGGTGGGCCAGCCAGCCGATGGTGTTCGACTTGCCGGAGCCGGCGGAGGCCATGACCAGGTAGTTCTGGCCGGCGCCGTGTACGGAGGCGTGCGCGGTGAGCTTGCGGACCACGTCCCACTGGTGGAAGCGGGGGAAGATCGTCGACTTGGTGGTGCCGCCGCCGGGCGTCTTGTGCTTCTGCTGGTGCACGAAACGCTGGAGGAGGTCGAGCCAGTTGTCCCGCTGCCAGACCTGTTCCCAGAGGTACGAGGTGGCGTACGTGCCGTGGGCGGTCGGTTCCGGGTTGCCGGCCCCGCCGGGCTGGCCGGGGCCGTTCGAGCCGGTGTTGAAGGGGAGGAACCGGGTTGCCTTACCGCGCAGTTGGGTGGCGACGAAGACCAGGTCCGGGTCGACCGCGAAGTTGGCGATCACGCGACGCGTGAAGATCAGCTCGGTCGGGTCGCGGTCCGTCCGGTACTGCTCCTTGGCCTGCTCGACGCCCTGCCCGGTGAGCGGGTTCTTCAGCTCGGCGGTGGCGACGGGGATGCCATTGAGGAACAGGGTCAGGTCGAGTTCGTGGCCCCAGTCGGCCTGCTTGGTGGCGTACCGCAGTTCCCGGACGACGGTCAGGCGGTTGGCCCGGTAGCCGTCGAGGACCGAGTCGGCGGAGACGAGGTTGGGCTTGAAGTAGGCGACGCGGAGGCGGACACCTCGGTCCTTGACGCCGTTGCGGAGGACGTGGAGGAGGCCGTCATCTGCGATGGCCCGGTCGAGACGCTGGGCAAAGCCTCGCTCGGCCTCGTCGGAGTTGCCGCCGTAGACGGTGAGGAGTTCGCTCCACTCGTCGGGCTGGGTTTCGCGGACGAACTCGTACAGCTCGTCGGTGTCGAGCCCGAGGTCGGCCTTGTAGTCCTTGGGATCGGCCTCCCGCCAGCCCCGCTCGCACAGAGCGGCGACGATGGCGGACCCGAAGGAGGACTCGTCATGCACGGGGCTCATGCGGGTACTCCTTCGGTTACGTTGCGACCGCTGGCGGTGGATACGTCGAACTGGCCGGTTACGGCGGCGGTGATGAGGGCTTGGCGGCGCTCCTGGAGGATGGCCACCTGATTGTGGAACGCATTCTCCAGATGGCTGGTTTGCCGAGTAGCGGCCTCCAACCGTGCGACTCGCTCCTTCTGCTCGTTGAGCTCTGGTACCGGCAGAACGAAGGATCCCACCTGGCCGGCGCTGATCACCTCTTGTGCGGCCCCGTACTGCGAGAAGGAGACCTGCCCCTTACCCGATGCGGAATTGAAGAAAGTTTCGAGGTATTTCGGATATACCCCTTCGCTTCTTCTGAGGATGAGAACCGAAGCGCAGTTCGACTTATTGAACTCGTCCCCGACCATAGCGGCGCGGCCCGCCGTGGCGCCTGCGCGGACAACGAGTACATCTCCAGCGAACACCTTGGAGCGCCGGTGAGCCTCGTTGTCCTCTTCCGTCATGAATTTCATCCCGTTGGATGAAATGAAGCCTTCTCTGACGTTGAATCCGTGAATGAAGGGGACTCCCGACTCGGAGAAGAAGTGTGACGGGTTGATCACGACACCGACATTGATCGCCGGAATCGCTCGCCGTAGGGGTAGAATTTTCCAAAATGGATTTATTCTGCCCAGAACGGGATGTTCTAGTCGGTCTGCTCCGTCGTACGTCACGCACCTCGCTTTCAAAGCCGCCTGACGGTCTCGCAGAAGTTCGATCTGTGCTTTGCGAGACTGGATCAGTCCGTCTATGTGGGCGGTTTCGGCGTCGAGGAAGTCGGCGATACGGCGCTGTCTCTCGAGTGGAAGCAGCGGCATGGGGAGGTTGCCGATTTCGCTCGGATTGATGGCGGGGTAACTGACTCCGGTGGACCGGGCTACAACGTCGTCGATAAAGGGTTGTGAGCGGCAGTAGTAGGCGAGGAATCGACCATCGGCCAGCGGTCCTGCTTCCAGCACGGCGAATCCGGTCGAAAACACCAGCGGGTCGCGCGTCTCCGGTACGGTGCCGATAGCGCGTAGGTACGTCCGGACGGTGGAAATCGCCACCGAACCCGCTGAGGCGAGACGCCTGGCGCGGGATGGTGCCTTGGCGAAGGTGATATCGTCCTCTGGTACCGTGACATTCCCCAGGGAATCCACTGCGGAGATGTCGACGTAGCGGAACCTGAAATCCGGATCTGTGTCTTCCGGAAGTGTCTGGCGGTTTATCCTAGCAATGTCCTTGATGCGGTAGGAAGTCATTCCGTGACCTCCCCAAGGAGCTCCTGAATGCTTGCCTCCAACGCCTTCAGCTCCGCGTCGATCTCCGTCAACGGCCTGGGCGGCTTGTACACGTAGAAGTGCCGCGTGAACGGAATCTCGTACCCGACCTTCGTCTTGCTGTGGTCGATCCAGGCGTCTGGCGCGTGCGGGTAGACCTCCCGTTTCATGTGTTCCTCGACGTCCTCGACCAACGGCACATTCTCGTAGTCCCGCAGCTCTGTGTCCGGTTCGGGCTGTGCCTTGACGAGTTGAACCTCCCCCTCCGGGGCCCGCACCCCGATCACGTCCCGCAGCGCCTTGTTGAACGGCGCTCCCGTCGGCCACGTCCCGCCGGCCTGCACCACCGCGTCCTTCAACGCGAGCCAGGCCTCCTGCTTCGTACCCCAGCCCGTGCCCACCAGGGACTTGCAAGCGTCCGCCAGCGCCGAAGCCTGCGGCAGCTTCTGGATGACCTTGGACGCTTCCAGCGCCGCCAGCGTCTCCTCCGTCACCTCGAACCGCAGCTTCAGCGGACGCTCGACCGTGATCCGCTGGTAGCCGAAGTCCTCGTTCCAGAAGACCTTCACCTTGCCGTGCAGCGGGTGTTCCGCATCGCCCGCTACGGCCAGCGCCTCGCCGTACAGCTTGACCACCGTCGCGATGTGGTCCTTGCCCAGCTCTTTGCGCTTGTCGCCCAGCGACTTCCGCATCTTCTGCCACTGGTCGCGCGCGTCCAGCAGCACGACCTTGCCCTTGTGGTCCGGGTTCTTCCGGTTGGTCAGGATCCAAAAGTACGTCGAGATGCCGGTGTTGTAGAACAGCTGGTCCGGCAGGGCGACGATGCCCTCCAGCCAGTCGTTCTCCAGGATCCAGCGGCGGATCTCCGACTCGCCCGAGCCGGCCGCGCCCGTGAAGAGCGGCGAGCCGTTGAAGACGATCGCGATGCGCGAGCCGCCCCCGCCGTTCACGTCGACCGGCTTCATCTTGTCGATCATGTGCTGGAGGAACAGCAGCGAACCGTCGTTGATGCGCGGCAGCCCCGCCCCGAAGCGGCCGGCCTCGCCCAGTGCCTTGTGCTCGTGCTCGACCTCGTCCTTGACCTTCTTCCACTCCACGCCGAACGGCGGGTTGGCCAGCATGTAGTCGAAGGTCTTGCGGGTGTGGCCGTCGTCGGAGAAGGAGTTGCCGAAGGCGATGTTCTCCGGGTTCTGGCCCTTGATCATGAGGTCGGAACGGCAGATCGCCCACGACTCGGGGTTGAGCTCCTGTCCGTACACCTCCACCGTGGCGTCCTCGTTGAACTCGGTGATGAGGTCGTCCATCGCGGAGAGCATGCCGCCCGTGCCGCAGGCCGGGTCGAGGACCGTGCGCACCGTACCGGGGAGCTGGAGCGCGTCACCGTCCGGGGCGACGAGCAGCCGCACCATCAGCTGGATGACCTCGCGCGGGGTGAAGTGCTCACCGGCCGTCTCGTTGGACTGCTCCGCGAAGCGGCGGATCAGTTCCTCGAAGATGTAGCCCATGTTGTGGTTGGGCACGACCTCGGGGCGCAGGTCCAGGTCCGTGAACTTGCCGATGACCTTGTAGAGGAGCCCCGCGCTGTCCAGCCGCTTGATCTGCTGGGCGAACTCGAAGCGTTCCAGCACGCCCCGCGCGTTGTCGGAGAACGCGCCCACGTACACCTGAAGGTTCTGCGCCGCGTTCTGCGGGTCGTCCGCGATCTTCTTAAGGGTCAGGCCGGACTTGTTGTAGAAGGAGTGGCCCGCGGCTCGCCGCAGGAAGCGGTCCGGGTCGATCCCGCTGTCCTTGTGCTGCTCCGCGATCTCCGCAACCTTCTCGCGCGTCGGCTCCAGCACGCACTCCAGGCGCCGCAGCACCGTGAACGGCAGGATGACCTTGCCGTAGTCGGACTGCTTGTAGTCCCCCCGCAGGAGGTCGGCGACGGACCACGCGTGGTTCGCCAACTCCGTGTGCTTACTGCTGTTCAACTGGATCCCCGGATTCCTTCCGAAATGTCCCAACCCCACCGCCCGAGCCGATTCAGCAGGCCGGGACGGTCCGACAAGTGTGGTCTATGTGTGAGGGCCTGCGTGCCTAATGGGGCGAGTCGTCACCCCGGCCACGCGCCTCCGCTGTCTCCCGTGAGGGCAGTAGCTGGCCCCCGGTCAGCCCGCCCGCCAGCAGCCGTGCCGTCTCCTCCGCCAGCCGCGTTGCCCGCCGCGCCTCCGCCCGCAGCTCGTGCACGTGCCGGAACGCCTCTCCGTACCGCCGCTGCTCCTCCAGCGGCAGCAGGGGTACGCGCAGCCGGCCCGGATTCACCGTCAGGACCGTGCTGCCCGTCGACGCGCCCGCGATGTTGTCCTCCGCGCCCATGAACCCGGCCAGGAACCAGGCGTCCAGGCGCTTCGGGTCCGGCCGGAAGAGGTGGACGTGGGGGCCGAGCAGCGCGCCGGCGTCCTCTTCGCCCGCGACCCGGGCCATGGGGCCGGCCCCGCTCGCGACCGCTCGGACGAGGACGTCCCCGGCGGCGATCAGAGGGGTCACGACGCTGCGCAGCTCCGCCGGGTCGCCCGTGGGACCCGAGCCGCGCGCGATGTCCGCGCCGGTGAGGACCGGGCGACCCCCGGTCTCCTCTGCCTCGCCCTCCGCGCGGGCCCGCGCACCTTCCGGCACCGTTCGCAGCAGGGTGAGCGCCCCACCGCGCGCGAGGTCGGCCACCGTCGCCGTCCGCCACTCGCGTGCCGTGGCTCCAGCGGCGTTCCAGTCCTCGTGGCCGGCCGTCCGCGCGAGGGACTCCGCGGCCTCGACGAGGTCGCGGCGGGCGGCGTCGACCTCCTCCGCCAGTTCCGCCGGATCGACCTCGGCCCGTGACGCCCGTACCAGCCGGGCCGGGGTCAGGTCCACCACGTCGTCCAGCAGGTCCACCACACCGACCGCGTGCGCGACACCGGGCTCGCCCTCGAACGTGTCCGGATTCTCCGTGAACGCCTGCCACGCGCCGAGGACCCGCGCCGTGAGCCCGGCCCAGTCCAGGGAGGCGGACCGCCCGGCGCCCCGGGTGTGCGCGGTGCCGCCGCGTCCGGCGGTCGCCGTCGGCGTCTCCGCCGTGTCCACGAACAGCACCGACTTGCGCTCCGGACCACCCGGCTCGGGCCGTTGCAACACCCAGATCTGGAGACCGACGTGCAACGGCACCGACGCGCCGACCGGCAGTGCGATCACCGCGCGCAGGGCCCCGCTGCGGACGAGCTCCGCCCGTACCCGGCGCCCCGACGCGCGGCCCGCCGTGGCCGGCGGCAGGATCAGGGCCGTGTGGCCGCCGGAGGTCAGGTGGGCGAGCGCGTGCTGCACCCACGCCAGTTCCGACTCGGCGCGGGGCGGGACCCCGTACGCCCAGCGAGGGTCGTACGCGAGCTCGTCGTGCCCCCAGTCGCGGACGCCGAACGGCGGGTTGCACAGCACCGCGTCGGCGAGCAGGTCGGGGAAGGCGTCCGCGCGGAGGCTGTCGGCGGCGCGGACGGTGACCGTGGCCCCCGGAATGGTCAGCATCAGGCTCACGGCGCTGCGCCGGGCCTGCACCGGAAGCGTGTCCTGGCCGTACAGCTCGCGGGCACCCCGGCGGGCGGCGGCCGCCAGGAGGGTGCCGCTGCCGCAGGCCGGGTCGAGGACGCGGGCGGGGGAGCCGGGGATCAGGAGCGCGAGCAGGTCCGCGAGCTGTGGGGGCGTCCGGTACGCGCCGGACGCGGCACTGTCCTCCAGCTCCCGCTCCGCCAGCACACCCAGCGCCGCCTGCCCGCCCTCGTCCCGTACACACGTGTACAGCGCGCGCAGCACCGCCGTGTCACCCGCCCCGAAACGGACGACGTCCGCGCCCGGCACGACGTCGGCCGCGGCGGACGCCTCACGCTGTGCGCGGGCGACGAGGTCCGCGTCCGGCAGCCGGGTGGCGGCCGTCAGCTCCTCCGGCGCGCAGGCCGCCGCCGCGAGGACGAGGAGCAGGAGATCCGACGTGCCGCCGCCCTGCGCGTGCAGGCGCAGGGTCGTGCGCAGTTCTTCCGACGGGCTCGACGCCGAGGTGTGGCCGCGCGAGGCGAGCCAGGCGCGGACGGACTCCAGGTCGTACAGCGGACTGCTGTCCGTGCCACCGGACGGCGAGGGGAAGTCCTCGTGCCGGCGGCGCCAGTTGCTGACCGTGGCGCGCGTGACCCCCGCGATACGGGAGATCTCTGCGGCGGTCACCTGAGCGGATGACGGTGGCATGGGCGGGATCCTGAGCCTCTCGGTAGCGGACGTCAACAACCTACAGCAGGCGTCAAATCTGTCAAGCCGTTTGACGGTGCTTTCGGTCTCGTGCTTACCTGTAGGTGCTTCCGGCGGGAAGCGGCCGTCCCGTAGGTCTGTGGCCGGGTGCGCCGTCGAGCCGTGCCGTTCCGCCGCGCCTTCCCGGCCTTCGGTCAACCGCCGCGAGCGCCGTCCGTGATCGTCCAGAACACACTCCGGGGGGAGTTCCATGCGCCTCACCATGCCGACCGGCGTCATCGAGGGGACCCGGCTCACCGTCATGCCGTTCCGCGACGACGCCGTCGTCGGAACGATGTCCGTGCCCACGCTCGTCCAGCTCGTGCCGTCGCCGCGCGCCGAGGAGGACCCGAGGAAGCTGAAGGCCGCCTCCGGTCTCGTGCGCCGTCACGCCGAGCTGCGGGCGACCGTGCAGCGGACGCTGAAGTCGTCGCAGAAGGGCAGGAACGTCGGGCCGTACGCCGAGTACATCGCCGCCGGCCTCAAGGGCGAGCTGGGCGCCGCCTGGTCCACCCCGCCGATCACCCTGTGGCACGCCGGACCGCTCGCCGCCGTCAGCGACGAACTCGTCCCCGGCAGCGGCCTGCGCACCCTCACCGTCGCGCCGGGCACGATGGTCGTCGCCATCGACGGCGAGACCCAGACCACCGCCTGGCACGACCTGTACGACGACCCCGAGACGTATGGTCTGACGTACCCCGAACTGGCCCGTGTGCGCGTCCCCTTCGAGCTGTACGTCGGTCTCGCGCCGGCGGACGCGCGGCAGATCTTCTACGACCGCAACGTCCAGGGCGTGGCCGTCGCCAAGAACCTGGCCATGTCCATGGACCAGCGTGACTTCGGCACCCGGCTCGCGCACCTGGTCGCCGACTCCGTGAAGGTCGACGTCGACGGGCAGCGGGTGCCGTTCGGCAGGCTGGTGAACTCCAGCAAGCGGCAGGTCGCGGCCGGTGACCGCGAGGTCGTCACCCTTTCCGCGCTGCGCGCCCTCGTCGTCACCACCCTCTACGGCAGGGCCGGCCTCGCCCGCTCCGCCGAGTCGGTGCACGAGGACGAACTGCCCGCCGGGGTGCCGGCCGAGGAGGCCGAGGCCGTGGTCGTGCCGCTGCTGGCGCGGCTGATCTCCGAGCGGTTCCCCGCCTTCGCCGCCCGCAGCGCCCTCACCGCGCCCGCCGTGCTCGCGGGCGTGGGCATCGCCGTCCACCACACCCTGCCGTGGAGCGAAGCGGCCTCCCGCATCGACGCCGACGACCTGGACCGGCTGCTCGACGGCATCCGTTGGGAGCGCGAGGCGGCCTACTGGGACGGCGTCGCCGCCAAGGCAGGCACCTCCGGCCGCCTCAACTTCAGCGGCGGCGTCAAGGACTCCGGCGGCCGCGTCGCCGACGCGATCCTCTACCCGGCCACCGAGGCCGGACGACGGATCCGGGGACTGAGGGCCTGACAGGGCCTCGCCTGACCGGGACGTGCCCGACGGACCGCGCCCCGACCGGGCGGCTCGCCTCCTCCGGTGCCCGCGCGCCCGCAGACCGGGCACGGAACGGCCGGCCCGCGGGCCGCCGGCCCGGCCCGGCCCCGCGGAATACCGACAGTCCGCGGAGCATGCCGACCGCGAGCAACCTGCTGAACTCACCGAACGAATCCCGAACCGACCCTCGCAGAACGGAGCTCCACCATGACCGCTCAGCCCCCGAACCCCGGCAGTTTCGGTCCCTCTCCGGCTTCCGGCGGCCAGGGCACCCCGCCGGGCCACGGCCCGCACCACCAGAACCCCTGGGGCGCGCCGCCCCCGGCGTTCCCGCCGGGCCGGCCCGCCGCCTCGGCTCGCCGCAGAGGCCGGCTCGTCCACGGCGTCATTCCCTTCGTGGCCCTCCTCGTCGGAGTCGGCATCGGTTCGAGCGGCGAGGACGGCGAGACGGACGGCGGCACGTCCGGGACCAAGGCCGCCCCGGGACCGACGGTGACCGTCACCCAGGCGGCGAAGGGTGGGGCCGAGCCCGGTCCCACCGTCACCGAGACCGTCACCGCCCAGCCGAAGAAGACCGAGAAGCCCGGCCCGGCGATCAGCTTCTCGGGCGAGGGCGAGTACCTCGTCGGCGAGGACGTCAAGCCCGGTACCTACAAGACGGCCGGCGCCGAGGGCGACTTCGGCTGCTACTGGGAGCGCGCCAAGGACGCCAGCGGCGAATTCGACTCCATCATCGCCAACAACAACCTGGAGGGCCCGGGCCGCGTGACCCTCAACGACGGCGAGTACTTCAAGACCAACCGGTGCCAGGAATGGACGAAGGTCGGCTGAGCCGCCGTCGGACCGCCGGATACCGGCCGCCGCGTGAGGGCGGGCTGCGGGCGTGTCAGGTCCGTCGGCCGGTGACGGACCGGGCCCCGGTCGCATCCGGGGCGACCTCACACCCGTCGGTCTCCTCGGCGTTCCGCACGCTTCGAACAGCTCCACGGTGAGGACGAGGCCGCCGATGCGGAGCCCCGCGATGCTTCCCGAGGCGATGGATCAAATATCCGACGCAATCAAGGTTTTCATGCTGTTGGAGGTAGATATCATCACCGATGCCACAGACGTGTTCCCTGATTTTCCTGGGGAGGGTGTGGGCCGCCGAAGCGGCGCGGTCACAAGGGCGCCGGACCCGGATCCGGCCCCCGAGGCCCCCGCTTCCCCAGCGCAGGCCCCGCCTGCCCGCGCACCCGCACGCCTTCGTCGGGAACAGGGCCTGACGCGCTCGCACCCGTGAGCACGCCAACGATCGACAGAAAGCGAACTCCCTTGTCCGTACACTCCCGCCGACCCGACGTGGACGCGGCAGCAGCCGCGATCAAGGGCATCTGGTTCCCGGTCAAGGGCTCGGTGAAGAGCCTTCCCGAGGTGCTGACCCCCGATGAGACCGTGCAGGCCCTCGCCGTCGCCCATCACGACGGCGTCCTGGGCGTGCTGGTCCTCACCGACCGCCGCGTCCTGTTCCGGGCGCAGGGCTGGGCCGGCCAGCGGCTCGTGTCGCACGCCCTCGGCGAGATCACCGACCTGCGCTGGGCGGGCGGGCTGGGCCAGGGAAACCTCACCCTGTTCGTCGCCGGGTGGTCTGCGGAGTTCAAGAACATGGACAAGCGGGACGGCCAAGCCCTCACCGACCGCTTGCAGCAATGGCGCCAGTGGTACGCGCAGCAGACGGGCCAGGCCGCTCACCCCGTGTCAGGGCAGCCGATCGCCGGGCCCGCACCTGCCACGGGACAGCCGTTCCCCGGGCCCGCACCTGCCACGGGACAGCCGTTCCCCGGGCCCGCACGCGTCCCCGCGCAGCCGTTCACCGGCCACACCCCCGTCCCCGCGCAGCCGTTCACGGCCCCCGCGCCTGCGCCGTACGCGCCGGCCGCCCCCGCCGCCACCCCCGCACCACAGCCCTCGTCCCCGCCCTCCTCCGGCGGCGGACTCTTCGGCCGTCGGCGCCGGGAAGCGGAGGCCGAAGCCGCCCGCCTGAGCGAGGAACTGCACGCCAGGGCCGCGGACGCCGAGGCCCTGCGGGCGGAGAACCAGCGCCTGCTCGCGGAACTGACCGCCCTCGCCGGCGCAGACGCGGTCCGCCTGGTACAGGAGACCGAACGCCTGCGCCGCACCCACGCCGAGCACCTGGCCGAGGTGCGGCGCATCGACACCGTCCTCGACGCGAAGGTGGAGGCGGCCGCCGAACGCGCCGAGACCGAACTCGGCGGCACCCGACAGCGACTGCACGACATGGAGGTGCAGGCGCAGGAGGCCGAGCGCCGGCTGGCCTCCGCCAGAAGCGGTCTGGTCGTCACCGACGACCTGGCGCTGTTGCAGGAGGCCGGCATCTACGAGTACCGCCACCCGCTGGCGGACGCGGTGGCCTACAAGGCCGAACTCGACCGCCTGAAGGACCAGTACAAGACGCTCACCAAGAACGGGCGGGCGGTCGTCGGGGTCACTGATTGGATGGTCAACGGCTCCGCCGCCGAGGGACGCCGCATGGTGCGCGACTTCTCCAAGCTGATGCTGCGCGCCTACAACGCCGAGGCCGACGCCGCCGTGCGGGGCATGAAGCCGCACCGCCTGGCCTCCCTCGTCGACCGGTTGGCGACATCGCGGGAGACCATCGCACGGCTCGGCAAGACCATGCAGATCCACGTCACCGACGAGTACCACCGGCTGCGGGTGCGCGAACTGGAGTTGACCGCCGACCACCTGGCCAAGATCGAGGAGGAGAAGGAGCGGCGCCGCGAGGAACGGGCGCGGCAGCGCGAGGAGGAGCGCCTGGAACGGGAGATCGCCCGCGAACGCGCCCGCCTCGACAAGGAGCGCAACCGCCTCGTCCTGGCCCTGGACCGGGCACGCTCCGCGGGGCAGGCGGACCCGGCCCAGATCGCCGAACTGGAGCGCAAGCTCGGCGAGATCGACGCGGAGGAGCAGGCCATCGACCAGCGCGAGGCCAACCGCCGCGCGGGATACGTGTACGTCATCTCCAACATCGGAGCCTTCGGCGAGTCCATGGTCAAGATCGGCCTCACCCGCCGCCTCGACCCCATGGACCGCGTCAACGAACTCGGGGACGCCTCCGTGCCGTTCCGCTTCGACGTGCACGCGCTGATCTACAGCGACGACGCCGTCGGTCTGGAACGCGCCCTGCACCAGGAGTTCGAGGACCGGCGGGTCAACCGGGTCAATGCCCGGCGCGAGTTCTTCCACGTCACCCCGGTCCAGGTCCGTGACGCCCTCGCCCGCCACGCCGGGCAGCACCTTCTGGAGTTCCACGAGGAGCCGGACGCCCCGGAGTGGCGGGCCGGCCTCGCCGCCGCAGTCCCCCAAGGCCGACAGCACCGCTGATCACGTACCCTCCGGTTACCTCCGGACCACTTCGAGGAGTTCACCGTGCCACCCCGTTTCGAGACCGCCCGCTTCCACGTCGAGTCGGGCCCGGCCTCCCTCTTCACCCGGGTCCGCCACATCCTGCGCGAACCCGTGCGGCTGAAGGCGCACGGCAAGCACGTGACCGAGCGGCTGCGGGAACGGGGCGCGTCACTGGACGAGTTGACCCGCTTCGACCCGGCGGGCTGGGAGCTGGTGTCGGCCGAGGTGCGCACCGACACCGGCAAGTGGGTGAAGTCGACCTGGCGGGTGCGGGCGGACGAGCGGGACTGGTGGGTGGTGGTCGGGCTGGGCAACGCGCTCGTGACCGTCATCGGGGTGGATGCGGGGCGCCGGGGAACGGGTGAGGGCATCGTCACCGAAGGACCCCTGTACACAAGGGTGGACGCGGTCAACGCGGAACTGATGCGCGGCGTGTGACGGCTGCCCGGGGGCGGCCCGTGGGTGCCGGCCGCCGGCCTCATCACGAGCGACCCCGGTCGGCCGGCTCCGGATACGCTTGCACAGAACCTGTTCCAGTTTCTCCAGTGCTTACCTCTGGCAAGTCGCGACGAGAGAGGCGGTTGCCTTGCCCTCCGAAAAGGATCACCGAAGGGAGTTCCTCACGCGGCAGTCCCGGGTGCGCGGGATGCTGCTCGGGCTGGCGATCGGGGACACCCTGGGAGCGGCTGGGGGCAAGGTGCCCGTCGACGGCCCGCTGAGGGCCGGGGTCAGCACCCAATTGGCCTGCTTCACCGTCGAGGGCAGCATCCGCGCGATCGTCCGCGGAAGTCACAAGGGAATCTGCCATCCGCCCTCGGTGATCCTGCACGCCTACTGCCGTTGGGCGGCACTGCAGGGCATCGAGACGGAGAGGATGCGCCGCCGCTGGACCGTCGGCGCCGCCGACACGGTGTGGCCGGACGGCTGGCTGACGGGGGTGCCCGCGTTGGCCGAGCGGCGAGGCAGCGCACCGGCGACGGTCGCGGCCCTGTCCCGCATCGAGGAAGGTCAGGAGCGCATGGCCACCGGGAGCAGGGGCTGCCACGCGCTGACCCGGTCCCTGCCGCTTGCCGCGGTCGGGCCGGGAGCGATCGCGCAGGCCGGCGAGATCGCCGCCCTCACGCACGGCGACCCTGCCGCGCGGTCCGCCACCGTTCACGCGACGGCGCTGCTCCACCACTGCCTCACCCACACACTCGGGGAGGGGGACCACCCGAGCGCTCTCGCGCCGTCCACGACGGCGGTACTGCAAGAGGGCATCGCCAGGCTGTCGTCCGTTGGCGGGACGGACGACGGTGACGAGCTCGCCCGTCTGTCGGCGGCGCTCCGGGACGCTGTCGAGCAGCCCGCGGACCTGACCCGGCTCGCACGGCTCGCACCGGACCCCACCGCGCCCTCGGCGCTGTTCGGCGGCCTCTACACCGCCGCTTCCTTCCCCGCCCGCGCGGACATCGGTGCCGCGCTGCACTTCGCGGCGGCCGCTCCGGACGGCGACTCCGTCGCCTGTGTGACCGGCGCGCTGCTGGGCGCCGTACACGGGGCCGACGCACTGCCCGTCGGCCTGGTGAGCCGCCACGAACTGGCGTGGGTGCTGGACACCCTGGCCCGCGACCTGCTGACCGAGCTGACCGATTCGCCCAGCGGCAGCGAGTACGTCCCGGGCTGGGATCCGCACTGGTGGAGTCGCTACCCCGGTTGGTGAGTCGGCCGCCACGGGCGCCGGCATCCGCTGCGCACCCCGCCGGTGGCTGTGCGGTCGGAAACCTGCCCGGTCACTGATCGCACATCACATCAGTTCCTCGGTGTGGCCACGTGGTGATGGCCGTCCGCAGCACCCCCGTCTCCTCAGCCACCCCCCGCAGCAGATCCGAGAAATACCGCCGCGGCACCCTGGTGCCGGCGCGCGCCGTGAAGAGAGGGCCGCCGCGGGCGGTGTCGCGAGGCGGGTGGCGGCGTGTCAGGTAGGCGCCGACGGCGTCGCGTACGACGGGTGGGAGGGGGACCAGTCGGTGGCCGCCTCCCGGTTCCGGCAGGCGCAGGGTGTCCGGGCCGCGGGCGACGTCCCTGTCGGAGACGAGGTCGTCCAGGGTGAGCGCGACGAGCACACCGGAACGCAGCCCCAGACCGAGTTGCAGATAGCCGCAGGCGCGGTCCTGGCTCGTCCGCCGGTCCACCGCGGCCAGGAGGACCGCCGTCTGCCAGGGGTCGAGGGCGCTCGGGGTGAGCTGGGCGGCGTTGGTGAGGCGGGGACGGCGGGCGGCGGGGTTGTAGACGACCGCGCCGTGGGCGAGGGCGTAGGAGTAGAAGGAGCGTGTGGCGGAGACGCGGCGCGCGGTGGCGCTGTGCGGTGCCCCCGGGCGGTGGGCCCACAGGGCGATGTGCTGGGCGGCGACCTTGTCCCATTCGAGAGACGTGTGACGGCAGGTCCGCAGCCAGTCGGACGTGCTCGCGCGGTACGCGCCGCGCACGCGCTCGGGGTATGTGACCGACGCGAGCCACCCCGCTGCCAGTTCCTGCGGATCCCAGCCCACGTGCGTGCCTCCTGGCGTGTACTCGGCGTCTGGAACGGGACCACGCTAGCCAGGCCGGGGCCGGCGGCGAAGGGCGTCGTCACTCGATCGGGTGGCCGCCCGGCCGGCCGCTTCCGCGGGTGAGGTGTGGCCACCGTCATATCCGTGAGCGCAGCGGAGGTGATCAAGACGTTCCACTTAATGCATATGATGTGCAAGTGCATGAGTATCGCGAGTACCGGGTAAGGCCCGCCCGCCCCCACGACCTCGACGCCGCCCGCGCCGTCATGCTGGACACCGTCTACCACGACTTCGGCAGCGGATACGTGCCCCGCTGGCACGGGGACATCATCGATCCGGCCGCCGCGTACCTGGTGCCGGAGCGGCACACGCTGCTGGTCGCGGTCGACGGGAACGGTGAGGTCGTCGGGACCGGGGCGCTGGACTCGCGCGGTCCCCTCCACCCGCCGAACCCGCGGCATGTGGCCGAGCGCTACCCCTGCGGTGCGACCGCGCAACTGCGCCGGATCTACGTCCGCCCCGGGCACCGCCGGCGCGGCATCGCCCGGCGGCTGGTCGCCGAGCTGCTCGCGTTCGCCGTCGCGGACGGCGGATACCGGGCCGTGTACCTGCACACCGACCCTGCCGTGGAGGGCGCCGAGGGGTTCTGGCGGTCGGTCGGCACCGTCGTGCACGACGAGCGCGAGGATCCCGGCGGCGGACAGGGGATCGTGCACTTCGACGTCCCCCTCGACGCCCTCCTCCCCTCCGCCGTCTCCCCCCACCTCATAGGCCGGTAAGCCCCCATGCCCTTCCTCCGCCGTCCGCGGCTCCTTCCCGCCCTCCTGCTCACCCCGCTGCTCGCCGGCTGCTTCGCCTCCGGCGGCGACGGCGGCGGGACGGCCGACGCCGAGAACGGCTCCCGGCTGCGGGTCGCCCTCGCCTTCCCGCCCGCCGAGAACTTCTCCCCGTACGGCGCCGACGCCACCCTCCTCAGCCGTCTCGGTGTCACCGAGGGCCTGACCGCCCTGGACGCCAACGGCGCCGCCGCCCCCGCGCTCGCCTCCTCCTGGCGCCGCGAGGACGACCGCACCTGGCTGTTCACCCTGCGGGAGGCCGTCTTCCAGGACGGTACGGAGGTCACCCCGGCGGCGGTCGCCGCCGCCCTCACCCACGCCACCGAGGCCGAGCCCGCCCCGGCCGCCCTGTCCGGCGTGACCCTCACCGCGAAGGCGGACGGCAGCACCGGCGTCCGCGTCACCACCGGCGCACCCGACCCCGTCCTGCCGCTGCGCCTGTCCAGCCCGAGCCTCGCCGTCCTCTCCCCGAAGGCGTACGAGGAGAAGGACGCCGTCGATCCGGTCGGCACCGCCACCGGACCCTTCCAGCTCACCGGGGTCGACGGCAGCACCAGCGCCGGCCTGGACCGCTTCGACGACTACTGGGGCGGCCGCGCCCAGGCCTCCGGCGTCGACGCCCGCTTCATCTCCGACGGCACCGCCCGCGCCAACGCCCTGCGCACCGGCGAGGTCGACATCGCCGAGGCGATCCCGGTCTCCCAGGCCGCCGCCCTCGACGCGGACACCCGCGAGGAGACCGCCACCACCCGCACCACGAGCCTGCTCCTCAACAGCGAGTCCAAGGTCTTCGAGGACGCCTCCCTGCGCGCCGCCGCCCGCGCCGCCGTCGACACCCCCGCCCTCGCCAAGGGGGTCTACGAGGGACACGCCGACGCCGGCACCGGCGTCTACGGACCGGCCGTCACCTGGGCCGAGGGCAAGCGCGTCAAGCCCACCGGGCGCGCCACGGCCGGTGAGCCCGACGGCGCCTCCATCACCCTCGCCACCTACGACAACCGGCCCGAACTCCCCGAGGTCGCCCAGGTGGTGAAGCAGCAGCTGGAGAAGGCCGGGTTCAAGGTGACGCTGGAGGTGCGCGAGTACTCGCGGCTGGAGAGCGACGCGCTGGCCGGAGAGTTCGACGCCTTCGTCGGCGCCCGCAACAGCCTCCTTGACACCGGTGACCCCGTCTCCCTCCTCGCGAGCGACTTCACCTGCGACGGCGGCTACAACCTCGCCCTGCTCTGCGACAAGCGAGTCGACCAGGCCGTCAGCAAGGCCCAGGCGGTGGCCGACACAGACGAGCGGCAGGACGCCGCCATGGCCGCCGAGGCCGCGATCCTCGCCACCGACACCGTCGTGCCCCTGGTCCACCAGCGGGTCATCACCGGCGTCGGCACCTCCGTCAGCGGTGTGCTGCTCGACCCCTACGAGCGCACCCTCGTCGGCACCGGGACGCGGCGCTGATCCATGGGGCACAGGGTGGGCGCGCTGCTGTGGCGTGCCGGACTGGCCGCGCTGCTGGTGTGCGGGATCGGGCTGCTGCCGTGGCTCTCCCACACCGACCCGGCGCTCACCGTCCTCAAGTCCCGGTCCGCCGACCGTGATCCGACGCCGGAGGTGCTCGCCGACATCAGGGCCGGGCTCGGCCTGGACGACGGCCCCCTGCACCTGCTCGGACAGTGGCTCGCCGGGCTGCCGCGCGGGGACGCCGGACGGTCCTGGCTCTCCGGCAGCGAGGTCGCGCCCGCCGTCCTCGAGGCCCTCGGCGTCTCCCTGCTGCTGATGGCGGTGGCGCTCGTCGTCGCCGCCGGCACGGCCGCCGCCGTGTGCGCCCGCACCCTGTACCTCGGCGCGCGCCGGCGGCTGGGCGACCGGCCCGCCGGCGGTTCGGGCCCGGCCGTGCTCGCCGCGCTGCCCGAGTTCCTCACCGCCTCCGTCCTCGCCACCGTCGTCGGTGTGCACCTGGGCTGGCTGCCCGCGCTCGGCTGGTACGGCCCGCAGTGGACCGTGCTGCCCGCGCTCGCCCTCGGGCTGCCCGCGGGCGCGGTGCTCGGGCGGCTCCTCGACGACCAGTTGCCCGGCGCGTTCGCCGAACCGTGGGCGACGGCCGCCGCCGCCCGCGGACTGACCGGCCGCCGCATCGCCCGCCAGGCGCTGCGCCGCTGCCTGCCCGGACTGCTGCCCAACCTGGGGCTGTTCGTCGTCGGACTCACCGGCGGCTCCGTCGCCGTCGAGCAGATCCACGACATCCCCGGCCTGGGCCGCACCACCCTCCAGGCCGCGATCGCCCAGGACCTGCCCGTCCTCCAGGCCGGCACCCTCCTCCTCGTCGCGCTCGCCGCCGCCGCCACGGCCGCCGCCCGCCTCACGGCCCGCCGCCTCATCGGCCCCGCCCTGCGCGACGGCGCCCTGCACACGCCGCACCGGCCGGCGCCGCCCGCCCGCGGGATCACCCCCTACGTCCACGCCTTCCCGCTGTGCGCGGTGATCGCCCTCGGCCTGCCCCGCGACCCGCTCGCCCTCGACACCGGCGCCCGCCTGCGCCCGCCGTCCACCGCGCACCCCTTCGGGACCGACGCGCTCGGCCGGGACGTGCTCGCCCGCGTCGCGCACGGCGCCCTCGACACCCTTCTGCTCGCCCTCGCCGTCAGCGCGATCGCCCTGGCCGCCGGTGTGCTGCTCGGCTGCCTGCCCCGGCTGTCCGGGCCGCTCGTGGACACCGTCAACGCCGTTCCGCCCGTCCTCGCCGCCCTCCTCGTCACCGCCGTCCTCGGCAGCGGCACCGCCACGCCCGTCCTCGCCGTCGCCGTCGTGGCCTGGGCGCCGCTCGCCGCGCACACCTCCGCGCTGCTGCGGCAGGAACGCGCCACCGTCCACCTCACCGCGACCCGCGCCCTGGGCGCCGGCCCCTGGTACCTGCTCAGGAACGAACTGCTGCCCGCAGTCCTCCCGCCCGTCGCCCGCCACGCCCTCGTACGGCTGCCCGGCGTCGCCCTCGCCCTGGCCTCCTTCGGCTTCCTGGGGCTCGGCGCCCAGCCGCCCTCCCCCGAGTGGGGCCTGCTGCTCGCCGAGAACCAGCCCTACGCCGAACGAGCCCCCTGGGCCGTCCTGGCCCCGGCCGCCGTCCTCGCCCTGCTCGGCGCCCTCGCCGTCTCCGCGGCGGGCGCCGGGAGGCGGGGGTCCCCGCGGCCGACCGCCGCCCGGAAGGGCCCGGGGCGGCCACGGGACCGTACGGCGCGACCGGCGGACGGGTCGATGGGCGGGCCGGTGGGCGGGTCGGCGGAGGGGCCGGTGGACCGGCCGGTAGGCAGACCGGCGGAGGGGCTGGTGGACGGACCGGCGGAGGGGCCGGTGGGCAGACCGGCGGACGGGCCCGCGGACGGGGGCTCCCGGCCGGCGGTCGAGCCGGCCGCCGGACCCTGAACCCGCCCGTCCCACACCGGAGTTCGGGTCAACGGCCCGCCAGCTCCAGCACCGGTGCCACCGACGCCGGCCGCGCCTTGGCCGCCCGCTCGGTCCGCCACAGCCACAGGACGTCCCGGCCGAAGGACCACACCAGCGAGGCCAGGGCCAGCAGTACGACGCCGATGTTCGCCGGGTACGGCAGCAGGTCCGCGCCCGCGACGAGCAGACAGACGCCCTGGAGCGCGGCGACCGTCTTGCGGGCGGTGCTCGGCCGCAGCGGCGCGTTCAGCCAGGGGGCGACGCGGGCCGCCGCGACGAACGCGTACCGCATGGAGCCGATCAGCAGGACCCACGGGCCCAGCGCCGTCGACACGTACACGCTCAGCACCAGGATCAGGAACGCGTCGACCTCCATGTCGAAGCGCGCGCCCAGCGCCGTCGACGTGCCCGTGCGGCGGGCGACCTTGCCGTCGACACCGTCGAGCAGCAGCGCCACCGCCGTCAGGCCGACCAGCGGCGAGACCGGCGGCGCGCTCGCGAAGGAGTCCGCGACCAGCGCCGTCACCCCGCCGACCAGGGTGGCACGGCCGAGGGTGACCCGGTTGGCCGGACCGAAGGACCGCAGCCCGGAGCGGTGCAGCGCCCGCGCGAGCACCGCCCACAGGGCGACGGCGAAGACGAGCCCGGTCACCCAGCCCGCCGGCCCCATGCCGATCGCCGTGCCGAGCAGGGCCAGCACCAGGATTTGCACGCCCGCTCCCACCGCGGTCTCCTGCTGGACCGGCCTCGCGTCGTGAGCGTCGTGAAAGTCGTTCAGGGCCACCGCACATCCTCCGGCCTGGTGACAGAGTCGATCAGCGCCGCGTACTGTGCGCGGCCTGTGCACCTCGGTACGTGAGCAGTTCCCCGATCGTTCAGGAGGAGGCCGATGAACAGCTCCGCACGTGCGTTCTGGACCGGTGCGCCCGGTCACGGCGAGATCCGCGACGTCGCCCTGCCGGACCCCGCCGGCGACGAGGTCGTCGTCCGGTCGCTGTACTCCGGCATCAGCCGCGGCACGGAGACCCTCGTCTTCCGCGGCCAAGTACCCGCCAGCCAGCACACGGCGATGCGCGCGCCGTTCCAGGAGGGCGACTTCCCGGCGCCGGTGAAGTACGGCTACCTCAACGTCGGCGTGGTGGAGGAGGGCCCGGACGCGCTGGCCGGCCGCACCGTGTTCTGCCTCTTCCCGCACCAGACCCGCTTCGTCGTACCGGCGTCCGCCGTGACGGTCGTCCCGGACGCCGTGCCCGCCGGACGGGCCGTCCTGGCCGGCACGGTGGAGACCGCCGTCAACGCCCTGTGGGACGCGGCACCGCTGGTCGGCGACCGGATCGCGGTGGTCGGCGGCGGTATGGTCGGCTGCTCGGTCGCCGCGCTGCTCGCCCGCTTCCCCGGCGTACGGGTGGAGCTGGTCGACGCCGATCCGGCGCGGGCGGACGTCGCCGCGGCGCTCGGCGTCGGATTCGCCACCCCGGAGGAGGCGTCGGGCGGCTGCGACCTCGTCGTGCACGCCAGCGCCACCGAGCAGGGACTCGCCCGCTCCCTGGAACTCCTCACCGCCGAGGGCACGGTCGTCGAACTGAGCTGGTACGGCGACCGGCGGGTCTCCCTCCCGCTGGGCGAGGCCTTCCACTCCCGGCGCCTGGTCATCCGCGGCAGCCAGGTCGGCACCGTCTCCCCGGCCCGCGCCCACCGCACGTACGCCGACCGGCTCGCCCTCGCCCTCGGCCTGCTCGCCGATCCGGCGTTCGACGCCCTGGTCACCGGGGAGAGCGCGTTCGAGGAACTGCCGGAGGTGATGCCGAGGCTGGCCTCCGGGGAGCTGCCCGCGCTGTGCCACCGCGTCCGGTACGCGCCCGCGGCCCACTGACCGGTCACCGTCCCCGTGGACCACTGACCGGTCACCGTCCCCGTGGCCGCGAACCGGTCACCCTCCCCGCGGTGGAGCGCCTGACCTGAGAAAAGAGTGCGAGTCGGCTGAACACGGGGAAGCGAAGAGCCGTACTACACGGCATCCTCCGGCGGCAGACGGCCGGGGGACCAGACGCGCCGCACCTGGAGGGTCGTCCGTTGTTCAGTGTCACCGTCCGCGATCACATCATGGTCGCCCACAGCTTCCGCGGCGAGGTCTTCGGACCCGCGCAGCGCCTGCACGGAGCGACGTTCCTGGTGGACGCCACCTTCCGTCGCGAGCAGCTGGACGACGACAACATCGTCGTCGACATCGGACTGGCCACCCAGGAACTCGGCGCCGTGACCGGCGAGCTGAACTACCGGAACCTGGACAACGAGCCCGACTTCGCCGGGATCAACACCTCCACCGAGTTCCTCGCCCAGGTGATCGCCGACCGGCTCGCCGAGCGGATCCACCAGGGCGCTCTCGGCGAGGGCGCCCGGGGCATCGCCTCCCTCTCCGTCACCCTGCACGAGTCGCACGTCGCCTGGGCGAGTTACGAGCGTGCCCTGTGACCGACGTGACCCTGGAGAAGGCCGTGCAGACCGTGCCGCAGACCCCGCTCGCGTACGTGCCCGCGCAGGCCGTGCCCGCGCAGGCCGCGCCCACACAGACCGCGCCCGCGCCGACCGCGCCCGCGCCGACCGCGCCCGCACGGGCGGCGGTCCCTCAGATCGGCGGGATCGTCCCCATGTCCCTGCGTTCCGTGCACTTCGTCATGCCGGGCGGCGTCGACGACCCGGCGAACCCCAGCGGCGGCAACGCCTACGACCGGCGGGTCTGCCTGGACCTGCCCGGCTTCGGCTGGCAGGTCCACAAGCACCTCGTGCCCGGTGAGTGGCCCCGCCCCCGGGCCGCCGCCCGCGCCGAACTCGCCCGCACCCTGGCCGGGTTGCCCGACGGCACGGTGGTCCTCATGGACGGGCTCGTCGCCTGCGGCGTCCCCGAGGTCGTCGTGCCCGAGGCGCAGCGCCTGCGGCTCGCCGTCCTCGTCCACCTCCCGCTGGGCGACGAGCGGGGCCTCGCCCCCGAGGTGGCGGCCGAACTCGACGCCGGGGAACGCGAGGTGCTGCGCGCCGTCGCCGCCGTGATCGCCACCAGCGACTGGGCGGTCCGCCGCCTCGTCTCCCACCACGGCCTCGCCCCGCGGACGGTCCACGTCGCCGCTCCCGGCGCCGACATCGCCCCGCTCGCCTCCGGCACCGACGGCGTCTCCCGCCTGCTGTGCGTGGCCTCCGTCACCCCGCGCAAGGGCCAGCACCGGCTGGTGGAGGCGCTGGCCGCGGTGACCGACCTGCCGTGGAGCTGCGTGTGCGTCGGCGGTCTCGGCCAGGACCCCGCGTACGTCGCCCGTCTGCGCGCCCTCATCGAACGGTACGGCCTCCAGGACCGGCTGGAGCTGGCGGGCCCCAGGACCGGCGCCGCACTCGACGCCGCCTACGCCGGCGCCGACCTGATGGTCCTCACCTCCTACGCCGAGACCTACGGCATGGCGGTGACCGAGGCCCTCGCGCGCGGCATCCCCGTCCTCGCGACGGACGTCGGCGGACTGCCCGAGGCGGTCGGCCGCGCCCCCGACGGCGGTGTCCCCGGCATCCTCGTCCCGCCGGAGGACCCGGCCGCCCTCGCGGCCGAACTGCGCGGCTGGTTCGGCGAGGCCGACGTACGGCGCCGGCTGAAGGCCGCCGCCCGCGGCCGCCGCGCGGCCCTGAACGGCTGGGCGTCCACCGCCCAGAGCCTGGCCGGCGTCCTGGGCCGGCTTCCCGGCGAACCCCGGAGGGCGGCATGAGGAAGACGACGGCGACCCCGGCGGACGTGGCACGCGTGGTGGGACACATCCCGGCCCAGCCCGGCCCGGGGAACGGCACCCCGGACGCGGCACCGCCGGCCGTCGTCGAGGGCGCCGGCCCGCCGGCCGTCATCGGGGGCGCCGGGCCCGTGGCCCGCCCCGGCGAACGGCCCACCGTACGGCTGCGCGAGGACGCCGACGCCGACGAGCCGCCCCGCTACGCCCCCGAGTGGCTGCAGTTGCGCGAGCCCGCCGACGCGGCCGCGCGGTCGGTGGACCTGCTGGACCCGCTGCGGATCCGGCTCGCCAACCTGCCCGGCCGCGGCGACGGACTGGCCGTGCACGACCTGGGCTGCGGCACCGGCTCCATGGGGCGCTGGCTGGCACCCCGTCTCGACGGCGCCCAGCACTGGATCCTCCACGACCGCGACCCCTACCTGCTGCACTTCGCGGCCGTCGCCTCCCCGCGCGCCGCCGCCGACGGCAGCCGCGTCACCGTCGAGACGCGCCGCGGCGACGTCGCCCGGCTCACCCCGGACGCCCTGGTCGGCGCCTCGCTGGTCACCGCCTCGGCGCTGCTCGACGTCCTCACCCGCGAGGAGGTCGAGACCCTCGCCGCGGCCTGCGCGGGCGCCGGCTGCCCGGCCCTGCTGACCCTGTCGGTCGCGGGCCGCGTCGAACTGACCCCGCACGACCCCCTGGACGAGGAGATCGCCGCCGCCTTCAACGACCACCAGCGGCGCGGCGGCCTCCTCGGCCCCGACGCGGTCACCGCCGCCTGCGAGGCGTTCGCCGAGCACGGCGCCACCGTCAAGGTGCACCCCAGCGCCTGGCGGCTCGGCCCCGGCGAGGCCGCCCTCACCGAGCAGTGGCTGCGCGGCTGGGTCGGCGCGGCCGTCGAACAGCGCCCCGGCCTCGCCTCCCGCGCCCGGACCTACCTCACCGCCCGGCTCGCCGCCTGCGCGGCCGGCGAACTGCGCGTCACCGTCCACCACGGCGACCTGCTCGCCCTCGCGCGGCCGACGGGCGGCGCGTGATGAGCGCGGACACCGCGGGCGCCCTGGCGCGCACGGCGCCGCCCACGTCACGCGCCGAGGGCGCGGCGCCGCCAGTGGCACGCCCCGAGGGCGCGGCGCCGCCCGCCCGCCGCCGGCGGGCCGCGCCACCCCGGCGGGGCACGAGCCCGGCGGTCACCGGCACCACCTCGTGCCCGTCCCGGGCCGGGGCGGCGGCGGACGGCGTCCAGGCGGACGGCGTCCAGGCGGACGTGGTCCCGGGGGACGGGGCTTCGGCGGGCATGGCTGCGACGGCCACGGCCACGGCCACGGCCGCGGCTTCGGCGGCTTCGGCTTCGGCTTCGGTTGGGACGGCTACGGCTCGGACGACTGGGGCTCGGACGGCTACGGCTCGGACGACTGGGGCTCGGACGGCTACGGCTCGGACGACTTCGAGGGGAACGGCTTCGGGAGGAACGGTTTCTGGTGACGCCCCGGGCGCCGCGAGGCGGTCGCGGGTCGTGCGGGTCGTGCGGGGTGTGCGTGCGCACTTCGGGACGCTCGCCGGAGTCGCCATCCTCGCCGTCCTGGTGTGGCGGATGGGCACCGGCGTCCTCCTGGAGGGGGTGCGCCGGATCGACCTGGCCGCGCTGCTGGCGGCCCTGGGCATCGGGGCGGTCACCACCGTGTTCAGCGCGTGGCGGTGGGCGCTGGTGGCGCGCGGTCTGCGCATCCGGCTGCCGCTCGGGCCGGCCGTCGCCGACTACTACCGTTCACTCTTCCTGAACGCGGCCCTGCCCGGCGGCATCCTCGGCGACGTGCACCGCGCGGTGCGGCACGGGCGGAGCGCCGGTGACGTGGGCCGCGGGGTGCGGGCCGTGGTGCTGGAGCGCACGGCGGGCCAGTTCGTGCTGGCCGCCGGGGGACTGACGGTCCTGCTGGTGCTGCCGTCCCCGGTCAGGGCCGACGTACGGCACGTCGCGCCGCTCGCCGCGCTCGGCGCGGTGGGCGCGCTCGCCGTCGTCCTGGCCGTGCGGATGAACTCCCCGGCGGGGCGCCGCGGCGGGCGGGCGCGGGCGGCGCTCGCGGAGGCGCGCGAGGGGCTGCTGTCCCGGCGCAACGGGCCCGGTGTCGCCCTGTCGTCCGTGGTCGTCCTCGCCGGGCACGTCGCGACGTTCGTCGTGGCCGCCCGGATCGCCGGCACCACCGCCCCCGTCCTGACGGTGCTGCCGCTCGCGGTCCTTGCCCTGCTCGCGATGGGCCTGCCGCTGAACGTCGGCGGCTTCGGCCCCCGGGAGGGCGTCACCGCCTGGGCGTTCGGCGCGGCCGGCCTCGGCGCGCACACCGGACTGGCGGTCGCCGTCGTGTACGGGGTGCTGAGCCTCGCTGCCGCGCTGCCGGGCGCCGTCGTCCTCGTCGTGCGCTGGTACGAGGGCCTGCGGAGCGGGACGGCGGCGGCCGGTTCGACGGCGGGCGCGGGCGCGGCCGGGAGCGCCGTGGCGGACGCCGGTCCCGGCCACGCGCCCGACGGGCGCTACCCGCGCTCGCCCCCCGCGGCCCCGAGTCCCGCATCGGCCGCGGTGCCGACTTCCACTTCGGCTTCGGCTCCGGCTTTCACTTCGGCTTCGGCTCCGGCTTCCACTCCGGCTTCGGCTCAGGCTTCCACTCCAGCCTTGGCTCCGCCTCCGACTCCCGTTTCGATTTCGGCCGAATCGGCGGTCCCGGCCGGTTCCGTCAGTATCGAGAAATACGCGCCGAAGGAATCCGCCAGGCTCGCCAGCAGTTCCTTCCCCTTTTCCGCGGACCCCAGGGAAGGACGGCCGATGACGCCTGAATCGGTATAGGCGGACATTCCCAGCGTGAGCAGATGGCGACGGTCGTCCGCGGTGAGATCGGCGGACTCGTAACCGGGCCGGACGAGTTCCGGATGGGCGTGCAGCAGGATCGAGGTCTCGATCTCCCCGGCGTGCATGTCGGTGAGCAAGGAGGTCGACACCCCGGACCGCTCCCGCGCCGCCTCCCAGTCCTCCGGGGCCGGGAAGAGCGCCATCCGCTCGCCGCGGGCGGACGACTCCTGGACCGCGTTGCCCAGGACGTAGTTCCCGCCGTGCGCGTTGACCAGTACCAGGGCCTCGACGCCCGAGCGGCGCAGCGACGCCGCGATGTCCCGTACCACCGAGTGAAGGGTCACGGAGGAGATGCTGACGGTTCCCGGCCAGGCCGCGTGCTCGTGCGAGCAGGCGATGGTCACCGGTGGCAGCAGGTGCACCGGGTACGCGGCGGCGATCTCCCGGGCGATGGCGCACGCGACGAGCGTGTCCGTGGCCAACGGCAGGTACGGGCCGTGCTGTTCGAAGCTGCCGACGGGCAGGACCGCCACCTGCGTCGTGAGGCCCGCGCCGCGGGTGCGTACGTCCTCCGTGGTGTCCGCCGGCAGCGGCCCGTACACGTCCGTCCGTATTCCCGAACCACTCAGCATTTCCCGGCCTTTCGTCTCCGCTCAGAAACCAGGAACCAGATCATGACAGAAAAAATCGGCGTCCTCGGCAAGAAGTCCCCGCAGCGCACCGGTGTGGAGCGTGTGGTGAATGCGCCGCTGCCCACCGTGTACGGGAATTTCCAGGCGGTCGGCTACCTCGACCACGACCGCGGTGACGAGCAGGTGGCCCTGGTGTACGGCCAGGTCGGCACCGAGGACGTGCTGACGCGGCTGCACTCGGAGTGCCTCACCGGTGACGCGTTCGGCTCCCAGCACTGCGAGTGCGGCGACCAACTGGACGCCGCGCTGCGGGCCGTCGTCGCCGAGGGGCGCGGCATAGTGGTCTACCTGCGCGGGCACGAGGGGCGCGGCATCGGACTGCTCGCGAAGCTGCGGGCGATGGCCCTTCAGGCGGAGGGCCTGGACACCGTCGAGGCGAACCTCGCCCTCGGACTGCCCGTGGACGCCCGCGACTACGGGGTGGCCGCCGGGATCCTGAAGGACCTCGGCGTGCGCTCGGTCCGCCTGATGTCGAACAACCCGCGCAAGCGCGAGGCGCTGGCGGACAACGGCGTCGAGGTCGCCGAACAGGTGCCGCTGCTGATCCCGCCGTGCGAGAACAACATCACGTACCTGCGCACCAAACGGGAGCGGCTGGACCACCACCTGCCCCACCTGGACGCGGTGGCCCACTGGTCCTGAGACCCCGGCCCCCCGTCAGTCCGTGACCGCTTCGTGGACCAGGCGCTTGAGGTCGGGGTACAGCTTCAGCGACCTCCTCGGCCTCACCTGTGTCAGGAACTGCACGGTCAGGTCGCGGCTCGGGTCGACCCAGAACGTCGTCGTGGCCACCCCGCTCCAGCCGTAGGTGCCGAGCCCGGACGGCGCCTGGGTGCGCTCCGGATCGATCACCACGGAGACGCCGAGGCCGAAGCCGACTCCGTCGTTGCCGGGCTCGTCGTGCGCCGGGCGGCTGCCGACGGTGCGCAGGTCGGCGCCGCCGGGCAGGTGGTTGCGGGTCATCAGGTCCACCGTGTCCGGCCTGAGCAGACGGGTGCCGTCGAGTTCGCCGCGCCGGCGCAGCAGTTCGGTGAACCGGTGGATGTCGTACGCGGTCGCGACCATCCCGCCGCTGCCGGACAGGAACCGGGGCCGCCCGGACAACGGCAGGCCGGGGATCGGCTCGAGGCCGCCGTCGTCGGTGTCCCCGTACAGCTCGGCCAGCCGGCCCGCCTGCTCGCCGTCGACCTGGAAGCCCGCGTCCGGCAGGCCGAGCGGGCGGAAGATCCGCTCGGTGAGGAACGCGTCGAGGGGCTGCCCGGAGACGACCTCGATGATCCGGCCGAGGACGTTGGTGGCGACCGAGTAGTTCCACTGCGTGCCCGGCTCGAACTGCAACGGCAGACGCGCGTACGCCTCGACCGTCTCGGCCAGGTCCGAGCCCGGCAGCACCGCCGACTCCAGGCCCGCCTCGCGGTAGAGGGCGTCCACGGGGTGGCAGTGGTAGAAGGCGAAGGTCAGCCCTGCGGTGTGGGTCATCAGGTGCCGTACGAGGACGGGCTGTCCGACCGGACGGGTCGTCATGCCGGAGCCGGAGCCGGAGACATGGACGCGCTGGTCGGCGAAGGCCGGGAGATGGGCGGCGACGGGGTCGTCGAGGGAGAGCCGGCCCTCCTCCACCAGCATCAGCGCGGCGACGGAGGTGAACGGCTTGGTCATCGAGTAGATCCGCCACATCGTGTCCGGCGTGACGGGCAGCCCCGCGGCGATGTCGCGGCGGCCGTGGGTGGTGAGGTGCGCGACGCGGCCGCCGCGGGCGACGGCCACGAGGAACCCGGGCAGGCGCCCCTCGTCGACGAGGTGGGCGACGTGCTGGTCGAGGCGGTCCAGGGCCTTCGCGTCCAGCCCGACCTCGCTCGGGTCGACCTCTTGTCGCAGCTGTGCCATCGCTCTCCTCCGGTGCGCTCGTTCGAGGTGCGATCCGGCATACCCCGCCGGAACGACCTCAGACCTCATGGTCGCGTAGGGACGGCGGGAAAAGGTCTTTTCCGACGCCGTGAAGGGTGTGTTCCGTGTCGCTCCGACCGGCAGACCCCGGAGGAAGGCCCGCCGGGCGGCTCGCCGGCACGGCCGGAGACGGGGCGGGGGAGGGGAATGCCGGCGGAGCCCGTGCGGGTTGTTCCGGACATGACTCAGGACACCACGCAGCACGCTCTGCTGGCGCTGCTCTCCGAGGGCCGCGACGGCGTACTGGTCACCCTCAAGCGGGACGGCCGCCCCCAGCTGTCGAACGTCACTCACCACTACGACCCGGACGAGGGCGTCGTCCGGATCTCCGTCACGGACGGCCGAGCCAAGACCCGCAACCTGCGCCGGGACCCCCGGGCGTCGTACCACGTGTCCGCCCCCGACCACCGCGCCTACACCGTCGTCGAGGCCACCGCCGAACTCTCGCCCGTCGCCGAGCACCCCTACGACGAGACCGTCGAGGAACTCGTCCGCCTCTACCGGGACGTCCTGGGCGAGCACCCCGACTGGGAGGACTACCGCGCGGCCATGGTCCGCGACCGCCGCCTGGTCCTCCGGCTGCGCGCGGAGCGGGCGTACGGCATCCCCAAGGGGGCGGCGGACGGCCCCTGACGCCCGCAGTCCGGTACGCCGGCCCGACCCGGAGCCCCGTACGCCGGCCCGGCCCGGAGCCCCGTACGCCGGTCCGGCCCGGAGCCCCGTACGCCGGCCCGGCCCGCAGTCCCGTACGCCGGCCCGGCCCGCAGTCCGGTACGCCGGCCCGGCCCGGAGCCCCGCACTCCGGCCCGGCCCGGAGCCCCGTACGCCGGCCCGGCCCGCAGTCCCGTACGCCGGCCCGGCCCGCAGTCCGGTACGCCGGCCCGACCCGGAGCCCCGTACGCCGGACCGCCACGGCATCCGATTCCCCGCACCGCCACGGCATCCGATGCCCCGGACCGCCACCGCATCCGATGCCCCGGGCGGTCACCGCATCAGAAAACGCCCGGACCACCCGGCCCGGTGGGCTCGGGTGGTCCGGGCGGGTCCGCTCGCGGCGCGGGCCGTCCCGTTCGCGGGTCCGGGGTCAGGCCGTCACGGTCTCCCGCTCGGCCGCCTCCCGGTGGGCGCGCTCGCCCAGCTGCTCCGTCGGCACCTTCGCGGTCTCGCGCGCCGACAGGGCCGCGATCACCGGCGGCACGCACAGGGCCGCCGTGAACAGCGCCACCGCCATCCAGTCGTCACCGTCGGGGCCGGCGATCTGCGCGGCGAACGTGACCGCGAAACCGGCCACGGCGAAGCCGATCTGGGTGCCGACCGCCATGCCGGACAGCCGGACGCGGGTCGCGAACATCTCGCCGTAGAACGCGGGCCACACGCCGTTCGCGGCGCTGTAGACGATGCCGAAGGCGACGATGCCGAGGACCAGGGTCAGCGGGTAGGAGCCCGTGGAGATCGCCCACAGGTAGAGGAACATCGCCACGGCGCTGCCCGCGGCGCCGAGCAGGAAGACCGGGCGGCGGCCGATGCGGTCGGACAGGGACGCCCACAGCGGGATCGCGGCGAGCGCGGCCACGTTGGCCAGCGCGCCCACCCACAGCATGGAGGAGCGGCTCATCCCGACCGAGTCGCCGGTGGCGTACGCCAGCGCCCACACGGTGAAGATCGTGGAGACCGATGCGACGAGCGCGCCCGCGATCACCCGCAGCACGTCCGCCCAGTGCTCGCGCATCAGCACGGCCAGCGGCAGCTTGGCGACGCCCTCGCTGTCCGCCTGCTGGGCGAAGGCCGGGGTCTCCTCCAGCTTGCGGCGGATGACGTAGCCGACGACGGCGACCGCGATGCTCATCCAGAACGGCACCCGCCAGCCCCACGACATCAGCTGCTCCTCGGGGAGCGCGGCGACGGGGAGGAAGACCAGCGTGGCCAGGAGCTGGCCGCCCTGCGTGCCGCTGAGGGTGAAGCTGGTGAAGAACCCGCGCCGGTTCGGTGGGGCGTGTTCCAGCGTCATGGAGTTGGCGCTGGCCTGTTCGCCGGCCGCGGAGATGCCCTGGAGGACCCGGCACAGCACCAGCAGGACCGGGGCGAGGGTGCCGACCTGGTCGCGGGTGGGCAGACAGCCGATGAGGAACGTGGAGACGCCCATGAGGATGAGCGTGAAGACCATGATCTTCTTGCGGCCCATGCGGTCACCGTAGTGGCCGAGGAAGAGCGCTCCGACCGGGCGGGCCGCGTAGGCGACGCCGAAGGTGGCCAGCGACAGCAGGGTCGCGGTGGCCGGGTCGGACTCGTCGAAGAAGATCTCCGGGAAGATCAGCGCCGCCGCGCTGCCGTAGATGAAGAAGTCGTAGTACTCCAGTGCGCTGCCGATCCAGGCGGCGGTGGCGGCTTTTTTCGGCTGACCGGGCGGGGCGGCGTCGTGGGGTGCGGCGGGGACGGACACGGCGTGCTCCTTCTGGGGACTCCACCGTAGGCGGAGTGGGCGACAACGAGGAAGGCGGGGGCGACCGGATCCCTGGGGTGTCGGGACGGCTCGGCCGGGTGCGACCCGGCTTGTTAACGCACTGGATAGTTAATAGCGGTTGGCTAGGGATGTTGCGCCCGTGTTTCCCCGGTGTCAAGAGGTCGCGCCCACCGCGTTCAGTCCGCGGTGCGCTCCGCCGTCAGATACGCGATCACCATGTCGCCGAGCATGGTCCGGTAGTGCTCGCGCTGCGCCGGGTCGACCAGGTCCCGCCCGAACAGGGCGCCGAAGGTGTGCCGGTTGGCCACCCGGAAGAAGCAGAACGAGCTGATCATCGCGTGCAGGTCGACGGCGTCGACGTCGGCGGTGAACAGGCCGGACTCCTGGCCGGCGGCCAGGATGCGGCGGATGACGTCGAGCGCGGGGGAGCTGATCCTGCCGAGTTTCTCGGAGGCGGCGATGTGCTCGGCCTCGTGGATGTTCTCGATGCTGACCAGGCGGATGAAGTCGGGGTGCTGCTCATGGTGGTCGAAGGTGACCTCCGCCAGCCGGCGGATGGCCGCCACCGGGTCGAGGTGCTCGACGTCGAGCTCCTGCTCGGCCTCGCGGATCACGCCGTAGGCCCGTTCCAGGACGGCGGTGAACAGCTGGTCCTTGCCGCCGAAGTAGTAGTAGATCATCCGCTTCGTGGTGCGGGTGCGGGCGGCGATGTCGTCGACGCGGGCACCGGCGTACCCGGCCCGGGCGAACTCCCGGGTGGCCACGTCGAGGATCTCCGCCCGGGTGCGGGCGGCGTCGCGGATCCGTCCGCCCGGTCGTACCGGTTCGTCGACGCTGGTCATCGGGTGCCTCCGGGCGTAGGGCCAGTGCCGGTGATTGTAGAAGCAGCCGGGGGACGGGCCGGCGGGCTCTTCCCGTGGACCCGTTCGGCTGATATAGCTAACGTACTAGTTCGTACATTAGAGCTCGGTTCGCTCAGGAGAGCTCGGTTCGGTTTTCGGTTCAGGAGGTCCGCGTGACCAAGGACTCGTATCTCGTCGGACTCATCGGTTCCGGCATCGGTCCCTCGCTCAGCCCGGCGCTGCACGAGCGGGAGGCCGGGCGCCAGGGCCTGCGCTACCTGTACCGGCTGATCGACATCGACGTCGTCGGCGTGCCGCCGGAGGCCGTCGGCGACCTGGTGCGGTCCGCGCGCGATCTCGGCTTCGACGGGCTGAACATCACCCACCCGTGCAAGCAGCTCGTCATCCCGCACCTCGACGGCCTCGCGCCGCAGGCGGAGGCGCTGGGCGCGGTCAACACCGTGGTCTTCGAGGAGGACGGCCGGGCCGTCGGCCACAACACGGACGTCACCGGCTTCGCCGCCTCCTTCGCCCGCGGACTGCCCGACGCCCCGCTGGAACGGGTGGTGCAGCTCGGCGCGGGCGGCGCGGGCGCGGCCGTCGCGCACGCCACGCTCACCCTCGGCGCCGGCCGGGTGACCGTGGTGGACGCCCTGCCCGAGCGGGCCGCGGCCCTCGCCGACTCGCTGAACGGGCACTTCGGGGAGGGCCGGGCCGCGGCCGCCACGCCGGACCGCCTCCCCGGGCTCCTCGCGGACGCCGACGGCGTCGGCGGCCTGGTGCACGCCACGCCCACCGGCATGGCCGCCCACCCCGGTCTGCCGCTCTCCGCCGATCTGCTGGGCCCCGGCCTGTGGGTGGCCGAGGTCGTCTACCGGCCCCTGGAGACCGAGCTGCTGCGCACCGCGCGGGACCTGGGCTGCGCCACCCTCGACGGCGGCGGCATGGCCGTCTTCCAGGCGGTGGACGCCTTCCGCCTCTTCACCGGCCGGGAGCCCGACAGCGCCCGGATGCTCGCGGACATCGCCGAGCTGGCCGGCGCGGTCCCGGCCCGCAAGTGAGCCGGCCCGCGAGTGAGCCGGCCCGCAAGTGCACCGGCCCGCGAGTGAGCCGGGCCGACGGCGGGCGGCCCCCCGCCGGGAAGGGGAGCGCGAGCGTGCGGGGGAGCCGGGTGCCGCGGCCGGCCCCGGCCCGCGGCGGGTCCGTCACCGCCGGCTGATCGTCACCGCCGGCTGACGGTCACCGCCGGCCGACGGTCACTGCCGGCTGACGGTCCTCGTCACGCCCGCGACGACCGTCGTGGCCAGGATCCAGCCGGTGACGACGAGGACGTACGCCAGCGTCTGGTGGAGGCCGGACGGGGCGAACGCGGACTCCTGCCCGAAGGAGATGACGGGCAGCAGCAGGTCGAGGGTGTAGAAGACCGGGTGGAAGTCGGGTGCCTCGGACGCCTTGAGCGCGCGGGGGTGCTCCAGCGCGAAGGCCACCGAGCCGATCGCGAGCAGCGACAGCAGCCAGCCGGCGGCGCGCAGCGGGCGGAAGCCGTAGCCGACGGCCGCGTCCTGGAGGTGGCCCCACAGCCGCCCGTACCAGGGGAGCGTCGAACGGTGCCGGCGCTGCTTGGCGAGCTGGACCAGCCGGGCCGCCCGGTCGTCGCCGGTCCTGCGGTAGGCCGCGGTGAGCTGCTCGTAGCCGTGCGGGTCGAACCCGCCGTCGTCGCGCTCCAGCATCGGCAGCCGGCGCTCGGCGGGCTCGTGCGGGGTGAGGAAGGTGTAGGTGAGGTCGAGCAGGCGCACCTCCTCGGGGAGCATCTCCGGTTCCAGGTCGAGCTGGTTGATCTCGGCGCGCCGCAGGTTGAGCCGGCCTTCGACCTGGGGGCCGCCGCGCAGCCAGAACTCGCCGATCGCACAGCTGCTGGCGCGCAGGGCGGTGTTCCCGGGGTGGGAGAGGGACGCCTGCAACAGATCCACCCGGCCGGGTATGCGGGCGCCGCGCAGTTCGATCCTGCCCCGGGCGCGCAGCCGCCGGGCCAGCAGATTGGTTCCCACTTCGAGGGACTCGGCGTTCAGCGCGTGCGCGCCGGGGTTGTTCAGCTCGGCGTCCTCCAGGTCGAGCGAGCCGGCGACGGTGGCGCCGTCGAGCCGGACCAGCCCCTGCGCGCGCAGGCCGCGGGCGCACAGGTCGTCGTCGACGCCGATCTGGTGGAGATGGAGCGCGGGCAGGCCGGGGGCGGTGGCGGTGAGCTCGGCCCGCTCCAGGAAGAGCGCCCCGGAGATCTGTGCCCCGTCCAGACGCACCGGCCCGCCGAACCGGCAGCGCGTCAGCCGCAGGCTGCCGTCGATCCGGGCCCGTGTCATCGACAGGCCGGGCATCTCGGAGTCGCGCAGGCTGATGTACCGCAGATGGGCGCCGACGATGTCCGGGGCGTGGTCGAAGCGGCTGTGGGTGAGGTGGACGACGCTGCCGATCGCGGCGTACCGCAGGTCCAGCGGACCGGTGACGAAGGCCCCCCTGACCTTGAGGGCGGCCACTTCTCCCGGTTCCGCCGGCCCGTTGAGCAGGAGGGCGCGCAACACCACCGCGCGCAACGCCTGTTCGCCGTCGTCGCGGAAGTCCACGGTCGTCCCCGTGGCGAAGGCCCGCCAGACGCGCCGTTCGGCCGGTGTCAGATCGTTGATCTCCATCAGCCGCGACTCTGGCGGGCCCTCTCGGCCGGTGTCAACCGGCTATGCGCGGACGTTCCATTCGGCGATCACGGGCCGCCCGTGCTCGGTGGACAGCCGGCTCACCGTGCCCGTGGCCAGCTGGAAGAGCCGGCCCTCGGCGGGCGGCAGGCCCAGCCGGCGGGCCGTCAGGACCCGCAGGAAGTGGGCGTGGGCGACGAGGACGGCGTCACCCTCCCCGCGGGCCAGTGCCCGGTCCACCCGGGCCAGCACCCGGTCGGCGCGCCGCCCGATCTCCTCGGGGCTCTCGCCGGGGTGGCCGTGCGGGCCGGGCGGCACGCCGTCGGTCCACAGGTCCCAGGCGGGGCGGGTGCGGTGTATCTCGGCGGTGGTGATGCCCTCGTAGCCCCCGTAGTCCCATTCGTGCAGGCCGGCGTCGGGTACGGCCCCGGTGACGCCCGCCAGGTCGGCGGTGCGGACCGCGCGGTGCAGCGGGCTGGTCAGGGCGAGCGAGAAGGTCCGGCCGGAGAGGAGCGGAGCGAGGGACTTGGCCTGTTCCTCGCCGTGTGCGGTGAGGGGCAGGTCGGTCCAGCTGGTGTGCTGTCCCGACAGGCTCCACTCCGTCTCCCCGTGGCGGACCAGCAGGAGATCCCCCACGGCGGCGCTACTCGCCCTTCGCCGACTCGACCGCGTGGCCGCCGAACTGGTTGCGCAGCGCCGCGATCATCTTCATCTGCGGCGAGTCCTCCTGGCGGGAGGCGAACCGCGCGAACAGCGAGGCGGTGATCGCCGGGAGCGGTACGGCGTTGTCGATGGCGGCCTCGACGGTCCAGCGGCCCTCGCCGGAGTCCTGGGCGAAGCCGCGCAGCTTGTCCAGGTGCTCGTCCTCGTCGAGGGCGTTGACCGCCAGGTCCAGCAGCCAGGAACGGATGACCGTGCCCTCCTGCCAGGAGCGGAACACCTCGCGCACGTCGGTGACCGAGTCGACCTTCTCCAGCAGCTCCCAGCCCTCGGCGTAGGCCTGCATCATGGCGTACTCGATGCCGTTGTGGACCATCTTCGAGAAGTGCCCGGCGCCGACCTTGCCGGCGTGGACGTAGCCGTAGGGGCCCTCCGGCTTGAGCGCCTCGAAGACCGGCTGGAGGCGGTCGACGTGCTCCTTGTCGCCGCCGACCATCAGGGCGTAGCCGTTCTGCAGGCCCCACACGCCGCCGGAGACGCCCGCGTCGACGAAGCCGATGCCCTTGGCGCCGAGTTCGGCGGCGTGCTTCTCGTCGTCGGTCCAGCGGGAGTTGCCGCCGTCGACGACGGTGTCGCCGGCCGAGAGCAGGCCGCCGAGCTCGTCGACGACGGACTGGGTGGCGGGGCCGGCCGGGACCATCACCCAGACCGCGCGGGGCGCTTCGAGCCGCTCGACGAGTTCGGCGAGGCTGCTCACGTCGGACACGTCGGGGTTGCGGTCGTAGCCGACGACGGTGTGGCCGGCGTTGCGCAGACGCCGGCGCATGTTGCCGCCCATCTTGCCGAGACCGATCAGACCCAGCTGCATGTCAGTGCACTTCCTTCAGTTCGCGGTAGGCGGCCACGAGGGCGGCGGTGGAGGGGTCGAGACCGGGGACGTCCGCGCCCTCGGTGAGGGCGGGTTCGATGCGCTTGGCGAGGACCTTGCCGAGTTCGACGCCCCACTGGTCGAAGGAGTCGATGTTCCAGAGGGCGCCCTGCACGAACACCTTGTGCTCGTAGAGGGCGACGAGCTGGCCGAGCACCGAGGGGGTCAGCTCGGTGGCGAGGATGGTGGTGGTGGGGTGGCCGCCGCGGAAGGTCTTGTGGGCGACCAGTTCCTCGGGCACGCCCTCGGCGCGCACCTCCTCGGGGGTCTTGCCGAAGGCGAGGGCCTGGGTCTGGGCGAAGAAGTTGGCCATCAGCAGGTCGTGCTGCGCCTTGAGCCCGTCGCTCAGCTCGTCCACGGGGCGGGCGAAGCCGATGAAGTCGGCCGGGATCAGCTTGGTGCCCTGGTGGATCAACTGGTAGTAGGCGTGCTGCCCGTTGGTGCCCGGGGTGCCCCACACGACGGGGCCGGTCTGCCACTCCACGGGAAGGCCGTCGCGGTCCACCGACTTGCCGTTGGACTCCATGTCCAGCTGCTGGAGGTAGGCGGTGAACTTCGACAGGTAGTGCGAGTACGGCAGGACCGCGTGCGCCTGGGCGTCGTGGAAGTTGCCGTACCAGACGCCCAGCAGACCCAGCAGCAGCGGGGCGTTGGCCTCGGCGGGCGCGGTGCGGAAGTGCTCGTCGACGGTGTGGAAGCCGTCCAGCATCTCCCGGAACCGCTCCGGGCCGATCGCGATCATCAGGGAGAGGCCGATCGCGGAGTCGTAGGAGTAGCGGCCGCCGACCCAGTCCCAGAACTCGAACATGTTGTCCGGGTCGATGCCGAACCCGGTGACCTTCTCCGCGTTCGTCGACAGCGCCACGAAGTGCTTCGCGACCGCCTTCTCTCCCCCACTCTCGGCTTCGCTCGAGCGGGAGGTGCCCCCGTCGCCGAGTCCGTCCAGCAGCCAGGTGCGGGCCGAGGTGGCGTTGGTGATGGTCTCGATGGTGGTGAACGTCTTGGACGCGACGATGAACAGCGTCTCGGCCGGGTCCAGGTCGTGGACGGCCTCGTGCAGGTCGGCGCCGTCCACGTTGGAGACGAACCGGAAGGTGAGTGAGCGGTCGGTGTAGGCGCGCAGCACCTCGTAGGCCATCGCCGGGCCCAGGTCGGAACCGCCGATGCCGATGTTGACCACGGTGCGGATGCGCCGGCCGGTGTGCCCGGTCCAGGCACCGGAGCGGACCCGGTCGGCGAAGTCCGCCATCTTGTCCAGGACGGCGTGCACCGCGGGCACGACGTTCTCGCCGTCGACCTCGATCACCGCGTCCCGCGGGGCCCGCAACGCGGTGTGCAGCACGGCCCGCCGCTCGGTGGTGTTGATCCGCTCACCGCGGAACATGGCGTCCCGCAGCCCGAACACACCGGTGGCGGCGGCCAGTTCCCGCAGCAGGGCGAGGGTCTCGTCGGTGATCAGGTTCTTGGAGTAGTCGATGCGCAGGTCACCGACGCGCGCGACGTACCGTTCCGCGCGCCCGGGATCCGCCGCGAACAGCTCGCGCAGGTGCGGCAGCCCCTGGGCGCGGTGGTCCTCCAGGGCGGCCCACTCGGGCCGTCGGGTGAGCCGGGGGGTGTCGGACATCTCAGCCGTTCTCCTTGGTGCCCTCGCCGCGCAGGGCGACGGCGTACATCTCGTCCGCGTCGAGGCGCCTGAGCTCCTCGGCGATCAGTTCGGAGGTGGAGCGGACCTTCAGCGCCAGGGTGCGCGACGGCTGGCCGGGCAGGGTCAGCGTGGCCAGCGGGCCCTCGGGGCGGTCGATGACGATCTCGCCGTTGTCGGTGCCGAGCCGTACGGCGGTGACGACCGGGCCCGCCGTCTCGACCCGCTCGACCGGGACGCCCAGGCGCGCCTCCAGCCAGCGGGCGAGCAGCTCAGCGCTCGGGTTCTCGGCCTCGCTCTCGACGGCCCCCGAGGTGATCGGCAGCCGCGCCTGGTCCAGGGCCGCCGCCAGCATCGACCGCCAGGGCGTCAGCCGGGTCCACGCGAGGTCGGTGTCGCCGGGCGCGTAGGACTCCCGCCGGACCTCCAGCGCGGCCAGCGGCCGCTCCACGGCGTACATGTCGGTGATCCGGCGCTGGGCCAGCGCGCCGAGGGGGTCCTTGGCGGGGTTCTCGGGCGCGTCCACCGGCCACCACACGACGACCGGCGCGTCGGGGAGCAGCAGCGGCAGGACGACGGAGTCGGCGTGGTCGGACACCTCGCCGTAGGTCCGCAGGATGACCGTCTCGCCGGTGCCGGCCTCGGAGCCCACCCGCACCTCGGCGTCCAGCCGCGACTGCGTGCGCTCCCGCGGGGTGCGGGCGTGCCGCTTGATGACGACCAGGGTGCGCGAGGGGTGCTCGTGCGAGGCCTCCTCGGCCGCCTTGTAGGCGTCGTAGGCGTTCTCCTCGTCCGTGACGATGACCATCGTCAGGACCATGCCCACGGCCGGTGTGCCGATGGCGCGGCGGCCCTGCACCAGCGCCTTGTTGATCTTGCTTGCCGTGGTGTCGGTCAGGTCGATCTTCATGGCCTGCGCCAGCTCCGTCCGTCTCGTGCGAGCATCTCGTCGGCTTCCTCGGGGCCCCAGCTGCCCGCCGGGTACGTGGCCGGCCTGCCGTGCGTGCCCCAGTGGTCCTCGATCGGGTCGAGGATCTTCCAGGACTCCTCCACCTCCTGGTGGCGCGGGAACAGGTTGGCGTCGCCGAGCAGCACGTCCAGGATGAGGCGTTCGTACGCCTCGGGGCTGGACTCCGTGAAGGACTCGCCGTACGCGAAGTCCATCGTCACGTCCCGGATCTCCATGGAGGTGCCCGGCACCTTGGAGCCGAAGCGGACCGTGACGCCCTCGTCGGGCTGGACGCGGATCACGATGGCGTTCTGGCCGAGTTCCTCGGTGGCCGTCGTGTCGAACGGGGAGTGCGGCGCCCGCTGGAAGACCACCGCGATCTCGGTGACCCGGCGGCCCAGGCGCTTGCCGGTGCGCAGGTAGTAGGGGACGCCCGCCCAGCGGCGGTTGTCGACGTTCAGCCGGACGGCCGCGTACGTGTCCGTCGTGGAGGCGGGGTCGATACCGTCCTCCTCCAGGTAGCCGCGCACCTTCTCGCCGCCCTGCCAGGCGCCCGCGTACTGCGCCCGCACGGTGTGCTCGCCGAGGTCGTCCGGGAGCTTCACGGCCTTGAGGACCTTCAGCTTCTCGGTGAGCAGCGAGTCCGCGTCGAAGGAGGCGGGCTCCTCCATCGCGGTGAGCGCCATCAGCTGGAGCAGGTGGTTCTGGATGACGTCACGGGCCGAACCGATGCCGTCGTAGTAGCCCGCGCGGCCGCCGATGCCGATGTCCTCGGCCATCGTGATCTGCACGTGGTCCACGTACGAGCGGTTCCAGATCGGCTCGAACATCTGGTTGGCGAAGCGCAGCGCCAGGATGTTCTGGACGGTCTCCTTGCCCAGGTAGTGGTCGATGCGGAACACCTGGTCGGGCTCGAACACGTCGTGCACGATCGCGTTCAGCTCCCGGGCGCTCGCCAGGTCGTGGCCGAACGGCTTCTCGATGACCGCCCGCCGCCACGAGCCCTCGGGCGCGTTGGCCAGGCCGTGCTTCTTCAGCTGCTCGACGACCTTCGGGAAGAACTTCGGCGGCACGGACAGGTAGAAGGCGAAGTTGCCGCCGGTGCCGCGGGAGGCGTTCAGTTCCTCGACCGCGTCGCGCAGCTGCTTGAACGCCGTGTCGTCGTCGAAGTCGCCGGGGACGAACCGCATGCCCTCGGCGAGCTGCTGCCAGACCTCCTCGCGGAACGGCGTCCGCGCGTGCTCGCGCACCGCGTCGTGGACGACCTGCGCGAAGTCCTGGTCCGCCCAGTCGCGGCGGGCGAAGCCGACGAGCGAGAAGCCCGGCGGCAGCAGACCCCGGTTGGCGAGGTCGTAGACGGCCGGCATCAGCTTCTTGCGGGACAGGTCGCCGGTCACGCCGAAGATGACGAGCCCGGACGGTCCGGCGATCCGGGGCAGGCGCCGGTCGCGAGGGTCCCGCAGTGCGTTCACCCAGGTACCGGCGGTGGGTGCCGTGCTCATTCCGCGTCAACTCCCTTGCTGTTCAGCGACTTCGTGACCGCGTCCAGGAGGTCCTGCCACGCGGCCTCGAACTTGGCGACACCCTCGTCCTCCAACCGGGTGACGACCTCGTCGTAGGAGATGCCGAGCGCCTCCACCGCGGCGAGGTCGGCGCGGGCCTGGGCGTAGCCGCCCGTCACCGTGTCGCCGGTGATCGCGCCGTGGTCGGCGACGGCGTCGAGGGTGGCCTCCGGCATGGTGTTCACGGTGCCCGGTGCGACCAAATCGTCGACGTACAGAGTGTCCTTGTACGCCGGGTCCTTCACCCCGGTGGACGCCCACAGCGGACGCTGCTTGTTGGCCCTGGCTCCGGCGAGGGCCGTCCAGCGGTCGCCCGCGAAGACCTCCTCGTACGCCGCGTAGGCGAGGCGGGCGTTGGCGAGCGCCGCCCGTCCCTTCAGCGCCAGGGCGGCGTCGGTGCCGAGGACGGTCAGACGCTTGTCGATCTCGGCATCGACGCGGGAGACGAAGAAGGAGGCGACGGAGTGGATCGCCGACAGGTCCCGGCCCGCCGCCTGCGCCTTCTCCAGACCGGCCAGGTAGGCGTCCATCACCTCGCGGTAGCGCTCCAGCGAGAAGATCAGCGTGACGTTGACGCTGATGCCGAGCCCGACGACCTCGGTGATCGCCGGGAGTCCGGCCTTCGTCGCCGGGATCTTGATCATGACGTTGGGGCGGTCGACGAGCCAGGCGAGCTGCTTGGCCTCGGCGATCGTGGCCGCCGTGCGGTGGGCGAGGCGGGGGTCGACCTCGATGGAGACCCGGCCGTCCCGGCCGCCCGTGGCGGTGTGCACCGGACGCAGGACGTCGGCGGCCGCCCGCACGTCGGCGGTCGTCATCATCCGTACGGCCTCGTCGACCGTGACGCCCCGCTCCGCCAGCTCGGCGAGCTGCTCCTCGTAGCCCTCACCGGAGCCGATGGCGGCCTGGAAGATGGACGGGTTGGTGGTGACGCCCACGACGTGCCGGCCGGCGACGAGTCCGGCGAGGTTGCCGGACGTGATCCGCTTGCGCGACAGGTCGTCCAGCCAGATCGACACGCCTTCGTCGGAGAGGCGCTTGAGTGCTCCCGCGGAGGCGGATGCTTCGGTCACAATGATCATCTTCTTTCTGGCGATCGGATCAACCACGCGCGGCGGCCAGTGATTCCGTGGCTGCTGCGGCGACGTTCTCGGCGGTGAAGCCGTACTCGGCGAACAGGGTCCCGGCGTCGGCGGAGGCGCCGAAGTGGTCGAGGGAGACGATGCGTCCCGCGTCCCCCACGAAGCGGTACCACGTCAGGGCGATGCCCGCCTCGACGGCGACGCGGGCCTTCACCGACGGCGGAAGGACGCTGTCGCGGTAGGCGGCCGGCTGCTCCTCGAACCACTCCACGGACGGCATCGACACCACCCGTGTGCCGATCCCCTCGGCCTCCAGCAGTTCCCGGGCGGCCACGGCGAGCCGGACCTCGGAGCCGGTGGCGATCAGGACGACGTCCGGGGTGGCCGTCGAGGACTCGGCCAGCACGTAGCCGCCGCGTGCCGCGTCCTCGTTCGGCGCGTACGTCGGCACGCCCTGCCGGGTCAGCGCGAGGCCGTGCGGGGCGGGCTTGGTGGAGTGGCGGCGGAGGATCTCGGCCCAGGCGATCGCGGTCTCGTTGGCGTCGGCCGGGCGGACCACGTTCAGGCCGGGGATGGCGCGCAGGGAGGCGAGGTGTTCGACGGGCTGGTGGGTGGGGCCGTCCTCGCCCAGGCCGATGGAGTCGTGGGTCCACACGTAGGTCACCGGCAGCTGCATCAGCGCGGACATGCGGACCGCGTTGCGCATGTAGTCGGAGAAGACGAGGAAGGTGCCGCCGTAGACGCGGGTGTTGCCGTGCAGGGCGATGCCGTTCATCTCCGCGGCCATCGCGAACTCGCGGATGCCGAAGTGGACGGTACGGCCGTAGGGGTCCGCCTCCGGCAGCGGGTTGCCCGCGGGGAGGAAGGACGACGTCTTGTCGATGGTGGTGTTGTTGGAGCCGGCCAGGTCGGCGGAGCCGCCCCACAGCTCGGGGATCACCGCGCCGAGCGCCTGGAGCACCTTCCCGGAGGCCGCGCGGGTGGCGACCGACCTGCCGGGCTCGAAGACCGGCAGCGTCTCCTCCCAGCCCTCCGGGAGCCGGCCCGCGACGACCCGGTCGAACAGCTCCGCCCGCTGCGGCTGGGCGTCGCGCCAGGCGGCGACCCGCTTGTCCCAGGCGGCGTGCGCCTCGGCGCCCCGGTCGAGGGCGGCCCGGGTGTGGGCGAGGACCTCGTCGGCGACCTCGAAGGTCTTCTCCGGGTCGAAGCCGAGGACGCGCTTGGTGGCGGCGACCTCGTCCTCGCCGAGCGCGGAGCCGTGGGAGGCCTCGGTGTTCCGCGCGTTCGGGGCCGGCCAGGCGATGATCGTGCGCATGCCGATGATGGAGGGCCGCCCGGTCTCCGCCCGCGCCGCCTCCAGCGCCGTGTACAGGGCGTGGACGTCGATGTCGCCGTTCCCGGCGGGCTCGATGCGCTGGGTGTGCCACCCGTAGGCCTCGTACCGCTTGAGGACGTCCTCGGAGAAGGCGGTCGCGGTGTCGCCCTCGATGGAGATGTGGTTGTCGTCGTAGAGGAGGACGAGGTTGCCGAGCCGCTGGTGGCCGGCGAGGGAGGAGGCCTCGGCGGAGACGCCCTCCTGGAGGTCGCCGTCGGAGACGATCGCCCAGACGGTGTGGTCGAAGGGCGACTCGCCCTCGGCGGCGTCCGGGTCGAACAGGCCGCGCTCGTAGCGGGCGGCCATCGCCATGCCGACGGCGTTGGCCAGACCCTGGCCCAGCGGGCCGGTGGTGGTCTCGACGCCGGCCGTGTGCCCGTACTCGGGGTGACCGGGCGTCTTCGACCCGTGCGTGCGGAACGCCTTCAGGTCGTCCAGCTCCAGCTCGTAGCCGGCCAGGTGGAGCTGGGTGTACAGGGTCAGCGAGGTGTGGCCGGGGGAGAGGACGAAGCGGTCACGTCCCGTCCACTCGGGATCCGCGGGATCGTGCCGCATCACCTTCTGAAAGATCGTGTACGCGGCGGGCGCCAGGCTCATGGCGGTGCCGGGGTGGCCGTTGCCCACCTTCTGCACGGCATCCGCGGCCAGAAGGCGCGCGGTGTCGACGGCACGCCGGTCGAGTTCGGTCCATTCGAAACTGTCCGGTGTCTGCGTGCTCATCTTCAAGAAGTCCTCGGTCCGAGCGAAGCTGCTGGTCTGACGCGTTCAAAAGTAAAAGTCTGACTTTTTCCAAGGAAGGTCCGTGTGTGTCAGGCTGTGGTGAAAGTGGGACACCCCGGTGGGTCCGGGGCGCGGACGAGGCGGCACGGGACGGACATGGCGGACACAACGGTCGAGGACGGCGGCGGGATCGGCGGTGGGATCAGAACCTTCCCCTTCCCGGTCGACCGCAGCGTCGGCGGTGTGGGCATGCAGGTCGGCCCGATGGGCACCGGCCGCACCTGGCACGCCGACGTACCCCTGGACCGGGTGCACCGGATCGACTTCCACGTCGTACTGCTCTTCACCGATGGTCCCGTCCGCCACATGGTCGACTTCACCGAGTACGAGGCGGCGGCGGGTGACGTGCTGTGGATCCGCCCGGGTCAGGTCCACCGCCTCTCGAAGTCGAGCGAGTACCGCGGAACCGTCCTCACCATGCAACCCGGCTTCCTGCCCCGCGCCACGGTCGAGGCCACCGGCCTGTACCGCTACGACCTGGCGCCCCTGCTCCACCCCGACACGGCCCAGTGGGACGGCCTGCGCGCGGCCCTCGCCCAGCTGCGACGCGAGTACGAGGACGACACCACCCTGCCCCCGAGTCTGCACACCGCGGTGCTGCGGCACTCGCTGACCGCGTTCCTGCTGCGCCTGGCGCACCTGGCGGCCAGCTCCGCGGAGGCGGCCCGCCACCGGGCCGACACCACCTTCAGCCTGTTCCGGGACGCCGTGGAGCGCGGCTTCGCCACCAACCACAGCGTCAGCGCCTACGCCGACGCGCTCGGCTACTCCCGCCGCACCCTGGTGCGGGCGGTGCGTGCCGCGACCGGAGAGACGCCCAAGGGCTTCATCGACAAGCGGGTCGTGCTGGAGGCGAAGCGGCTGCTGGCCCACACCGAACTGCCGATCGGCCGGGTCGGCGCGGCGGTGGGCTTCCCCGACCCGGCGAACTTCTCCAAGTTCTTCCACCAGCACACGGACACGACTCCGGCGGCGTTCCGCGCGGAACTGCGCTGAACGCCGCCGGGCCGGTCCCTGTGCCTGTCCGCGCTTGTCAGTGGCCGAAGTCGAACCAGTTCACGTTGACGAAGTCCGACGGCTGACCGCTGGTGAAGGTCAGGTAGACGTCGTGGGTGCCGGTGACCGAGGTGATGTTCGCCGGAATGGTCCGCCACGACTGCCAGCCGCCCGTGGAGGCCACCGCGAAGCTGCCGACGGGCGCGTTGCTCCGGCTGTCCAGGCGGACCTCGACCAGCCCGCTCACGCCGGTCGCCGCCCCGCTCGCGACCCGGCCGCGGAACTGGGTGGCCGCAGTGGAGCCGAAGTCCACGCCCTTGAAGAGCGCCCAGTCGCCGTTGGCGAGGGAGCCGATGTTCTGCCCGCCGCCGGTGTCGGTGGTGGTCTCGGTGCTCACGCCGGACTGGCCGTCGTAGGACTCGGCCTGGACGGCGGCGTAGGCGTCACGGCCGCCGGTCGGGGGAGGCGTGGTGCCGCCCCCGCCGCCCGAGGCCTGGAGCACCTGCACGTAGTCCACCACCATGGGGACGCCGGAGCGGGTGTCGGCGTCGAGGCCGCCGCCGAAGGCGTCCGGGAAGCCGCCGCCCATCGCCACGTTCAGGATGATGAAGAAGCCGTGGTCGGTGGCGTTGTTCCAGGTCGTGGCGTCGACCTGGGCGGCGGTGACGGTGTGGAAGTTCACGCCGTCGACGGAGAAGCGGATCGCCTCGGGGCTCACCGAGCGGTCCCACTCCAGGGTGTAGGTGTGGAAGCCGGACTGGCAGGTGGTGTTCGGACACGTGGTGGTGTTGCCGATGCCGCTGGTCTCGTTGCACGGGCCGCCGGGGCTGGTGCCGCAGTGGATCGTCGCCCACACCTGGTTCAGGCCCTGGACGTTCTCCATGATGTCCAGTTCGCCGACGGACGGCCAGTTCTGGTAGTTGCCGCGGTAGGGGGCGCCCAGCATCCAGAACGCCGGCCAGTAGCCCTCGGCCGCCGTGCCGGTGACGTTCGGCATCTGCAGCCGGGCCTCCACGCGCAGCTTGCCGCCGGCCGGGGGCTGGAAGTCGGTGCGGTTGGTCTCGACGCGGCCCGAGGTCCAGCGGCCGGCGGAGTCGCGCAGCGGTGTGATGCGCAGGTTGCCGTTGCCGTCGAGCGAGACGTTGCTGGTGCTGTTCGTCATCGTCTCGACCTCGCCGGTGCCCCAGTTGGCGGGGCCTCCCGGATACGAGGTGCCGGTGGCGTACTGCCAGTCGGCGGTGTTGACGCCGGTGCCCGCGGCGCCGTCGAAGTCGTCCAGGAAGACCTGCGTCCAGCCCGAGGGGGGCGTGGGCGCGGAGGCGTTCGCGGACGGGGAGGCGACCGTGGCCGCGGCCGCCGCGAGGGCGAGCGTGCCGACGGCGGCGACGAGCGCCCGCCGGAGCGGGCGCCGCCGTCTGCGGGGGGTGCCGGAGGTTTCACTCATGGGGTGTGCCTCTCGGGTACGGAAGTGGGGGTGTGCGGGGGCTTCGGGCAGCGCTCCGGGGACGTTCTGAGAGCGCTCTCAAAGTGGCCCCAATGTGCTCCCGGGGGCAGCGGCCGTCAAGAGGTGAAACAGGGAAAGTCCGTTCCCTGTAAGTGAGTTCACTCCGTGAATGGGGGCGAAGTGCCCTAGGTGTGCCGGCCGGCGGTCGGTTCGTCGCGTGCCAGTGCGGAGGCGGCGTCGCCCTGGAGCGGGCTCCTCAGCGCGGCGAGGGCGTCCCGGGCCGCGAGCAGGGTCGCGCGGGCCTCCGGATGACGCAGCGCGCTGAGGACGCGGCCCAGGTCGAGCCGGGCCGGTTCGGTCCAGGCCGGGGTCTGCGCGGCCTCGAAGTGCGCCAGGGCCCGGCGCAGCGGCGCCTCCGCCTCGTGCCATCGGCCCAGGGCCGCCAGGTCGTTCCCGATCTGCTGCTGGGCGACGGCCTGGTACATCGCGATCAGCTCGGCGGGCAGCCACGAGATCCCGGCACCGCAGATCTGCGCACTGCGGCGGTGGATGTCCAGGGCCTCGCCCGCCCGGCCGGCCTGGCGCAGGTAGGCGCCCAGGGAGTTGAGGACCGTGAGCTCGGCCAGCCGGGCCTGCGGGGAGGCCAGCGCGCCGAGGCGGCGGGCAGCCTCGCGCAGGCGCGCATGAGCTTCTTCCGCCCTGCCCAGCCGGTGCAGGGCCCCGGCACCGTAGCCGAGCGCCCAGCCCACCTGGAGCCCGTCCTCGCCGGCACGGGCCGCCACGAGCGCGGCGTCGGCGGTCGTCAGGGCGGCGTGGGGATCTTGGACGCAGAGGTTGTACGCCCAGGCGAGGTAGTTCAGGTGGGCCGCCTCCTCCCGTGTGCTGCCCAGGGCACGGGCCGCGTCGGCGGAGCGCCGGAACACCTCCACCCACAGCTCCCAGTGCTGGTTGAGGTCGGAGAACCAGTGCATCGCCTCCGCCGTGTCCACGACCTGCCGGTGGTGACCGGTGTCGTGAGCACGACGCAGTGCGGCGAGCCACTGGAGACGTTCGGCCTCCAGCCAGGCCCGTGCCTCCTCCCGGCCGACGGGCGCTGTGGCGGGATCCGGGTCGCCGTGCGGGGCGTCCTGGTGGTGTTCGACATCGAAGCGGAGGGCGGCGGCAGTGGCCCGGCGCAGCGTCCACCGGGCGGCCCGGTCCAGCGCGGCGTCCCGCTCCCGCGGACCGTCCTCGGCTTCCGTCCGCTCGACGGCGTACAGCTTGAGCAGGTCGTGGAACCGGTGGCGCTCGGCGGCGGGGTCGCTCTGCAGCAGCCCGGCATCGGTCAGTTCCTCGGCGCAGGCGACCGCGTCGGCGTACGGCAGGTCGGCCAGGAGCGCCACGGTCTCGGGGCTGAAGTCGGGTCCGGCGGCCAGCGAGGCGCGGCGCAGGAAGGTCCGTGTCCTCGGCGGCAGCTGACGGTACGACAGCGTGAAGGCGGCGCGCACCCGCAGATCCCCGGCCTCGAGGCCGTCCAGCCGCCGCCCCTCGGCGGCGAGCCGGGCGACGAGCTTGCCGAGGCGCTCGTGCGGCCTGCTCAGGAGTCGCTGGCCCGCGATCCGGACGGCCAGCGGCAGGTGTCCGCACAGGTCGGCCAGGTCGCGGGCGGCCTGGGCCTCCGCCCGGACCCGTTCCGGGCCGACGATGCGGGTGAGGAGTTCGACCGCTTCCTCGCGCCGCAGCAGGGCCAGGTCGGTCCGGTGCACCGATTCCAGGCCCGCCAGGGCGTTCCTGCTGGTGACGATCGTCAGCGACGGCCCGTCGCCGGGCAGCAGGGGGCGGACCTGGGACGCGTCGGCGGCGTTGTCCAGCAGCAGGAGCACACGCCGGTCACCGGCCAGGGACCGCCACAGGCCGGACCGGTCGTCCGTATCGGCCGGGATGGCGGCGTCGGCGACTCCCGACGCCCGCAGCAGCCTGGCGAGCGCGTCGCGCGGTGTGGTCGGCTCGGGATCCATGCCGTGCAGGTCGAGGGCGTACTGCCCGTCCGGGAAGCGCGGCGCGAGCCGATGCGCGGCGTGCACCGCGAATGCGGTCTTGCCCAGACCCGGCTGGCCCGCGACCACGTTCACGACCGCACGGGTGGGGCCGGCGCGTTCGGCCAGGTCCAGGAGGCGGGCGAGGGCCGGGCCGCGGGCCGTGAAGTCGTGGATGTCGCGCGGCAGGGCCAAGGTGGTGTGGACGCTCGGTCCGGCGCCCGGTCCGGCGCCTGGTCCGGCGCCTGGTGCGGCGGCCGGTCGGGCGCCTGGTGCGGCGCCTGGTGCGGCGGCCGGTCGGGCGCCTGGTGCGGCGGCCGGTCGGGCGGCCGTCCGAGGGCGGCCCAGGGCGGCGGCCTCCTCCAGCCGTCCGGCGGTGGCGTCGTCCAGTCCGAGTCCTTCGGCCAGGGCCCGCACGGTGCGGCGCTGCGGTCCGCGGGTCCGCCCGCGTTCCATGTCCGCCAACGCGCGCACGCTCACGCCGCAGACGTGGGCCAGCGCCTCCTGGCTGAGTCCGGCGCGTGTCCGCAGGGCGCGCAGCTGCTGCCCGAAGTCCCCCGTGGCGGGTGTGCCACTCCACACAGTCGATGTCCCCGATCCCCGGGCTCGTCCGCGTGCGAGCCCCGGCAGAAGTATCGCCGACGGCACTTCTGCCGGTGGAACCGCCTGGGCCGCCGGCTCGGGGCGTGATCGACTGAAGGCGGGTGAGGGACGGACCATGCGCTCCCGCCCCATGTGGTCCGCTGCCGCGCGGACCACCGGCCGTCACACGGGGGATCTCACATGAGCAGCACCACGGAGCGGTCCTCTGCACTGCGGGGACGCACGAGGCGTGCAGCCACGTGGCCTGCCGGCCGATGAACGACGGCCCGCACGCCGACGCGCGTCTCCACCCCGTCCGCACGTTCGTCCACCCGCCGCCGTCCGGTCGTCGTCCGGGCAAGGGCGGCTGAGAACCGCGGAACGGCGGCAGCCCGACAAACGGCCGACGGCAGCACGCCGCGGCCCCGCACCACTGACAGGGAACCATCTCCATGAACGCACTGCGTCACCGCTCCGCCCTGCTCGCCGTCGCGGGCACGGCAGTCCTCGCGCTGTCCCTGACCGCGTGCCAGGACGACACGGACGCCACGTCGGCGTCGGGGGCGACTGCTTCGGCGGCAGCCGAGGCGGCTCAGGGACAGGCGACCGGCTCCACGGCTGCGGCCGGCTCGGCGGCATCCGACGGGTCCTCCGACGCCGAGGCATCCACGGGATCCGCCGGCGCGAGCGGCTCCGGCACGACCGACGCACAGGCCTCCGCCACCACCCCGGTCTGCACCGCGGGCGACGTCGCCGTCACCGCCGCCCTCCAGGACGGCCCGCCCTACACCCACATCGTCCTGACGGCGAAGAACACCTCCGGCGGTTCCTGCCGGCTGACGGGCTTCCCGCACATCCAGTTCCTGGAGAGCCACAAGCAGGACGTCCCGGAGGTGGCCAAGAGCAAGCCGGCCGCGCCGGTCGTCCTCCAGGCGGGCGAACCGGCCTACGCCCTGGTGAAGCTCTCGGACGGCGGCACCGACGAGGACAACGAGCCCGTCTCGGCGTTCTCCGTCCAGCTCGACGGCGACTCCACCGTCATCGCCGTCACCGCGCCCGGCAGCGACGGCATCGCCGTCGACCCGGCGGCGGCCCTCACCGGCTACTGGACGCCCGAACTGCGCAACGACGCCGACGACTTCTAGGTCCTGCTGCCACCTTCCCGTCCTCGCCCGCAGGCGCGGACGGGAAGGTCACGACGGGTCTAGAGCGCGCTGCCCGCCTTCCAGTCGGCCCAGGACATGTTCCAGCCGTTGAGGCCGTTGCCCGGATCGACGGTGGACCTGGTCGAGTTCTCGACGACCACCACGTCGCCGAGCATCGAGCTCTCGTAGAACGCGTAGCCCGCCACGGAGCTGTCGGCCGCGCCCTGCGCGTCCCGCAGGCCGATGCAGCCGTGGCTGGTGTTCTCGCCGCCGAACACCGAGGCCGACGCCCAGTAGTTGCCGTGGATGAAGGTGCCGGAGGTGGTCAGGCGCTGGGCGTGCGGCACGTCCTCGATGTCGTACTCGTCGCCGAGGCCGATCGTGGAGGACTCCATCCGGGTCTCCCGGAACCGCTCGCTGATCACCATGATCCCGGACCAGGTGGGGTGCTCGGCGTCACCGCCGCTGACGGGATAGGTGGCGACGGTCGCGCCGCCCCGCCGCACCACCATCTCCTTCGCGGCGAGGTCCACCGTGCTGATCTGCTCGCGGCCGATGTGGAACGTGACGTCCTTCGACTGGGTGCCATAGACGCCGTTCGCGCCCTCGACGTCCTTCAGCCGCAGGGAGAGCGTGACGGTCGTGCCGGCCGCCCAGTACGTCTCGGGGCGGAAGTCCAGCCGGGTGTCGCTGAACCAGTGGCCCACGACCTCGACGGCCGGGGAGGCGGTCACCGTGATCGCCTTCTGCACGGCCGCCTTGTCCGTCACGGCGTGCGTGAAGTTGATCGACACCGGCATGCCGACGCCGGAGGTGGAGCCCGCCTCGGGGGTGAAGGCGCCGATGAAGGTCGCGCCGGGCGACTTGGTCTTGAAGGTCGTCGTCTGCGCCTCGGCGCCGTCCGCCTCCGCGGTGACCGTGTACTTGGTGCCCGAGGAGGGGTTGCGGGCCGACGTCCACCGGGTGCGGGTGTCGTCGTAGGAGCCCTTCAGGGTGGAGCCGTCGTTGCCGGTCACCGTCACGGAGGTGAGGGTGCCGTCCGTCACGGTCACCGTGACCGGGCCGGTGAAGGCGGCCTTCTTCGTGCCGTCGGCGGGGGAGACCGAGATCACCGGGGTCCGCTGCGTGGCGGTGGCCTGCGCGGTCGGGGTGTCCGTCGGCTGCGCCGCGTCCGCCTGCGCCGCTTCCGTCGTATGCGAGGCCTGGGCCGCCCGGGTCCCGGCCGTCTTCGCGGAGGTGTCCGCCGACGCCGTACCGCAGCCGGTCAGCGCGACGGCCGGTACGGCACCGAGCGCGGCCAGCACGCCACGCCGGGACCACCTCCCCGGCTGCTGCTCGGACCGGTTCGATATGTGCGGGACGCCCACGGTACGCCTTCCTCAGATGTCCATCTTTGCGCCTGCATCATGCGACTTCTTCCTGGGTGAATCCTGTGAATCGTCGGTAAGGAATCTGAGATTCCGGTGAGGACGGGCCGCCGGGGGCCGCCGATCGGGACGGGTCGCCGGGGGCCGATCCGGACGGGTCGCCCGGCGTCACGGAGCGGCCGGCTCCGGCTGCCAGCCCAGCGCGCGGGAGATCCCGCGCGCCGCGAGCCGCACCGCCGGCACCAGCACCGGCACCCGCGCGTCCGCGTAGGGCACGACCACCGACACGGCGGCGGTCACCGCGCCGGACGGGCCGCGCACCGGGGCGGCCACCGACACGGCGTCGTCGGTGACCTGGCGGCTGCTCACCGCCACCCCGGAGCGCCGGACCTCGGCCAGCACCCGGCGCAGCCGCGCCCGGTCGGTGATCGTGTGGCCGGTGTAGGCGCACAGCGGTGCCGCGCAGTAGGCCTCCTGGAGGTCCGGTCCGCCGTGCGCCAGCAGGACGAGACCGACGCCGGTGACGTGCAGCGGCCAGCGGGCGCCGACACGGATGCGGACGCCGACCGCCGCACGGCCGGAGAGCCACTCGGTGTAGACGACCTCGGTGCCGTCCCGCACCGCCAGCTGCACGTTCTCGTGCGTGGCCTCGTACAGGTCCTCCAGAAAGGGCAGCGCGACCTGGCGCAGGGCGAGGCCGCGCGGGGCGAGCGCCGCGACCTCCCACAGGCGCAGCCCCACGTGGTAGGCGCCGGACCCGTCCCGCTCCAGGGCGCCCCAGCCGGTGAGGGCGGTCACCAGGCGGTGGGTGGTCGTCAGGCTCAGTCCGGCCCGCCGGCTGATGTCGGTGAGGGACAGCGCCGGGTGCGCGTGGTCGAACGCGGCGAGCACGGACAGCAGCCGGTCGGGCGCGGAGCGGGCGGTCATGGCCAGGGGTTCCTCGACTTCACTGTCACGACTGTCACGGTGCCGGATCCCGGTCTCCGGTGAAGTTAGGCAGCCGCCGCCCGCCCGTCAATCGTGGGTACGCCCTTCGCCTGTGCTCAGGCTTTCATGTCCGCGGTTCGACCGATGGTCGTCTCGCTGCGGGTGAAGACCGCGTGGCGTATGCGGCGACGTATCCGGTGACGGAAACAGGTGCTCAGTCGGCGCGCCCGCCGTCGTGGCTGACTCACGTCGGCTCAGGATGTCGGCATTGCCGGCCGTCGCCGCCCGCACCCGTGGAAGCGTCGAAGCTCGTGCATCAGCACGGGTGGCCACCTGGACGGGGGCTGTGGTGAGCTCCGCGGTGATGGTGCGGCCGGAGTCGTCGCCTCTGGGCTGTCGGTCGAACGGCAGGCGCGCTTTCAGATCGACGTGGCCAGGGCGTATGCCCAACGCCGCCAGGTCTCCGACGCCGTCTCGACGCTGCTGGTGGCGCGCGGGCTGTCACCGGAGTTGGTGCGGGCGCTGCCCATGGTGAAGCAACTCGTCACCGACCTGCTGACCATGAGCCGGCCGCCCTCCGAGGAGCTGCGTGCCCTGGCGGAAGAGTTGGGTGCACCTGAAGTGTGGACTGGTGCGTAACTGCTGGACGGTACTCGGACCGAGGATTCCGGAACAGCCGTTTCCGGTGCGGCCGTCTTCCTGATCCGCGAAGCGGCTCGGCAGGTCGGCGAAGTGGGCCGGGAGCGCCGGCCGCCGGCCTCACATCCAACCGAGACAGACCGAGGCAGACCGGGTGCAAAGGTCTGCGGACGGGGCGATGCAGACCGAGTACAGATAGATACCGGAGGGCCGGGCTGCTTGTCTGCTCCGGCCCTCCGGACCGGCGGAGGACGCGACATCTGAACGTGTGAAGGGCTGCCGCCGACATCCTGCCCCCGCGTGCGCGCGCCCCTCAGCCCAGACCGTCCCCCGCGACGCGCAGCAGCAGGGCGTGCAGCGTCTCGCGTTCGGCCGGGCCGAGCGCGGCCAGCAGGTCGTTCGTGACCCGCAGGCCCGCCTCGTCGGTGCCGCGCAGGAAGGCGCGCCCGTCCTCGGTGAGGACGACGATCCGGCTGCGGCGGTCGTCCGGGGCCGGGCGCCGCTCGGCGAGGCCCAGCTTCTCCAGGTCGTCCACCAGGCCGACGATGGCGCTCGGGTCGTAGCCGAGCCGTGCGCTCAGTTCACGCTGGAGCGCGCCCTCGGTGCCGGCCAGGAACCGCAGCACCGCGTAGTGGCGCAGGCGCAGGCCCGACTCCTGCAGGAACGTGTTGAACAACTGACCCGAGCGCAGGCCCAGGCGGTAGAGCAGGTAGCCGGTGTCCGCGTGCAGCCCGCGCATCCACGGCTCGTCGGCGTCGATCGGTGCGGTGTTCACGGCGTCGGGCTGGCGGGCGATGGCGGGCTCCCCGGTGTCGGGCCCCGGACGGGGCGGTGCTGTCGGGCCCCGGACGGGGCGGTGCGTCGTACGGATTCCAGCATGACCCACCCACAGGAAGACAACAACTATTGACGACAACAATTATTGCTCTTAGCTTCGATCTCGTAGCCGGACCCCGCGTCTCCGTGCAGGCCGCATCCCGCGTCTCCATGCGGAGCCGCACCACCCGTGTCACCGCGTGAAGGGACTCACCCGTGCCCAGCATCGATCTCACCGGCAAGGTCGCCGTCGTCACCGGCAGTGGCCGGGGCCTCGGCCTCGCCTACGCGCACGCCCTGGCCGCGCACGGCGCGTCCGTGGTCGTCAACGACGTCGACGAGGCGGTCGCCGAGCAGGCCGTGAAGGCGATCACCGAGGCGGGCGGCACCGCCGTCGCCGAGGTGGTCCCGGTCGGCACCGCCGAGGCCGCCGAGCGGCTCGTGAACCGTGCGGTAGAGGAGTTCGGACGCCTGGACGTCCTGGTCACCAACGCCGGCATCCTGCGCGACAGGGTGCTGTGGAAGATGACCGACGACGACTTCGACGCCGTGATCGCCACCCACCTCAAGGGCACCTTCACCTGCGCCCGCGCCGCCGCCGTACGGATGCGCGAGCAGGGCGAGGGCGGCACGCTGATCCTGGTCGGCTCCCCGGCCGGCCAGCGCGGCAACTTCGGCCAGACCAACTACGCCGCCGCCAAGGCCGGCATCGCCGCCTTCGCCCGTACCTGGTCCATGGAGCTGGGGCGTGCCGGCATCACCGTCAACGCGATCGTCCCGGTCGCCGCCACCGCGATGACCGAGACCGTCCCCGCCTTCGCGCCGTACGTCGAGGCGATGAGGAACGGCGAGCCGCTGCCGGACTTCCTGCGCAAGGGCGAGGGCTTCGGCACGCCCGAGGACTGCGCCGCCCTGGTGCCGTTCCTCGCCTCCGAGGCCGCCCGCTCGATCACGGGCCAGGCCATCGGCATCGGCGGCGACAAGGTGGCACTCTGGTCGCATCCGCAGGAGATCCGCGCGGCCTACGCCGACGGCGGCTGGACCCCCGAGACGCTGGCCGACGCCTTCCCCGCGTCGGTGGGCGCCGAACTGCAGACGGTCGGCATCCCCGCGCCCAAGGTCCCGGGGGCGTGATGACCCACTCCATGAACGTCGACGAACTGGTCGCCATCGACGTCCACACCCACGCGGAGGTCTCCTCGAAGGGACACGCCTCCCTGGACGACGACCTCCACGAGGCCTCCTCCGCCTACTTCAAGGTCGAGGGCAAGCGGAAGCCGACCCTTCAGGAGACGGCCGCCTACTACCGCGAGCGCAACATGGCCGCCGTGATCTTCACCGTGGACGCCGAGTCCGCGACCGGCACGGCCCCCGTCCCCAACGAGGAGGTCGCCGAGGCGGCCGCCGCCAACGCCGACGTGCTCATCCCCTTCGCCTCCATCGACCCCTTCCGCGGCAAGGCGGGCGTCAGGCAGGCCCGGCGCCTGGTGGAGGAGTACGGGGTGAAGGGCTTCAAGTTCCACCCCAGCATCCAGGGCTTCTTCCCCAACGACCGCGCCGTCGCCTACGACCTGTACGAGGTGATCGAGGAGACCGGTGCCATCGCCCTGTTCCACACCGGCCAGACCGGCATCGGCGCCGGCGTGCCCGGCGGGGGCGGCATCCGGCTGAAGTACTCCAACCCGCTGCACGTCGACGACGTCGCCGCCGACTTCCCGCACCTGAAGATCATCCTGGCGCACCCGTCCTTCCCCTGGCAGGACGAGGCCCTCGCCGTCGCCACCCACAAACCCGGCGTGCACATCGACCTCTCCGGCTGGTCGCCGAAGTACTTCCCCCCGCAGCTCGTGCAGTACGCCAACACCCTGCTGAAGGACAAGGTCCTCTTCGGCTCCGACTTCCCCGTCCTCACCCCCGACCGCTGGCTCGCCGACTTCGACAAGCTGACGATCAAGGCCGAGGTCAGGCCGAAGATCCTCAAGGAGAACGCCGCCCGCCTGCTCGGGCTGACCACACCGTAAGGGGCGTCACCGATGCGCAACGAGGGACTGGGATCATGGCCCGCACGCCGGGCCCGCAAGACCCCGCACCGCACCGCCCTGGTCCACGAGGAGCGGTCGACCGACTACCGCACACTGCACACGCGCACCACACGGCTGGCCCACGCCCTGCGCGCCCGGGGCGTGCGCCGCGGCGACCGCATCGCCTACCTCGGCCCGAACCACCCCTCCTACCTGGAGACCCTGTTCGCCGCCGGCACGCTCGGCGCGGTCTTCGTCCCCCTCAACACCCGTCTGACCGGCCCCGAGATCGCCTACCAACTCGCCGACTCCGGCGCCAAGGCCCTCCTCCACGCCCCCTCGCACACCGGCCTGGTCGCCGGACTGCCCGGCAGCACCGACGTGACGACGTACCTCGAGGTCGGCGCCGAGTACGAGGCGGCGCTGGCGTCGGCCGCCGAGGAGCCGATCGACGAGCCGGTCGGCGCCGACGACACCTGCATCATCATGTACACCTCCGGCACGACCGGCCGGCCCAAGGGCGCCATGCTCACCCACGGCAACCTCACCTGGAACGCCGTCAACGTCCTCGTCGACACCGACCTGATCGCCGACGACCGCGCCCTGGTCTCCGCGCCGCTGTTCCACACGGCCGGCCTGAACATGCTGACCCTGCCGGTGCTGCTGAAGGGCGGCACCTGCGTCCTGGTCGAGTCCTTCGACCCGGCCGACACCCTCGACCTCGTCGAACGGCACCGCGTCACCTTCATGTTCGGCGTGCCGACCATGTTCGACCGGATCGCCCGCCACCCGCGCTGGGCCGACGCCGACCTGTCCTCCCTGCGCATCCTCACCTGCGGCGGCTCCCCGGTCCCCACCCCGCTGATCGAGGCCTACCAGCGGCGCGGCCTCACCTTCCTCCAGGGCTACGGCATGACCGAGGCCGCCCCCGGAACCCTCTTCCTGGACGCCGAGCACGCCGTCGCCAAGGCGGGCTCGGCGGGCGTGCCGCACTTCTTCAGCGACGTCCGGATCGTCCGGCCCGACCTGGTGCCCGTCGAGCCCGGCGAGACCGGCGAGGTCGTCGTGCGCGGACCGCACGTCATGCCCGGCTACTGGGGCCTGCCCGAGGAGACGGCCGCCTCCTTCACCGACGGCTGGTTCCGCAGCGGGGACGCCGCCCGGGTCGACGACGACGGCTACGTCTACATCGTCGACCGCATCAAGGACATGATCATCTCGGGTGGGGAGAACGTCTACCCCGCCGAGATCGAGGACCTGCTCCTGGCCCACCCCGACATCGTCGAGTGCGCGGTCATCGGCGTACCCGACGAGGAGTGGGGCGAGGTGCCGCGCGCGGTGGTCGTCCCCCGCGAGGGCGCCGCGCTCGACCCCGACGAGGTGCTGGCCGGCCTCTCCGGCCGCCTCGCCAAGTACAAGATCCCCAAGTCGGCGGTGGTCGCGGACGCACTCCCGCGCACCGCCTCCGGCAAGCTCCTGAAGTCCCGGGTGCGCCGGCGCTTCGGCGACGGCTCCTGACGACCCCTCACCGCTCCTCTCACCTTCCGACCACTCCCGACCACTCCCGATAACTACCGACAACTCCTGACGACTTCTGACGAAGGAACGACTCCATGAGCATCACCGTCGACGGTCTCGACGAACTGAAGAAGCTGGCCGGCAGCGACCTGGGCACCAGCGAGTGGATCGAGGTCACCCAGGAACGCGTCGACACCTTCGCCGACGCCACCGGCGACCACCAGTGGATCCACGTGGACCCCGAGCGCGCCAAGGACGGCCCGTTCGGCGCGCCCATCGCGCACGGCTACCTTACGCTCTCCCTCTTCATCCCGCTCTTCACCGAGCTGCTCGACGTCCGCGGCGTCACCACGAAGGTCAACTACGGCCTGGACAAGGTGCGCTTCCCGTCCCCCGTGACGGTGGGCTCACGCGTACGCCTGGCCGCCCGGCTGACCGAGGTCGCGGACGTGCCCGGAGGCGTGCAGATCACCGTCGACGGCACGATCGAGATCGAGGGCGGGACGAAGCCGGCCGCGGCGCTGCGGAGCCTGTCCCGCTTCTACGCGTGAGCCCTTACGGGGAAAGCCCTTCCGGAGAGAGCCCGCACGGGGAGAGCCCTTCCGGGGCGCGTGCTCAGCCCACGACGTCCACGAAGACCGGGTTGGAGTAGAACCAGGTGTCGGCCCACGGGTCGCCGTCCCCCGGCTGGTGCGGGACCGGCCCGTGCGGGTCGACGGCGGCGCCCAGGTATCCGGCGCCGTGCCGATTGCCGTCGCTGCCGCGCAGCCGTACGTAGAAGGACTCGTCGCCGGCGGTCAGCGGCACGCGCAGCGTGTACCTCCCCGTGCGGCCGCCGACGTCCCGGGTCGCGACGACCCTGGTGTCCGGCGCCCGCCAGGCGTCGCGGTCGGCGGCCGCGCCGCGCACCGCGCCGCGGATGACGTCCACGTGCGCCAACTCCGGCACGATCCCCTGCGGGTTGGGCCGGGAGGCGGTGGTGACGGTCACGCTCAGGGTGAGCCGCTCGCCCCCGCGCACCCGCAGCCGGCCGCCGAGCGTGACCCCCCGGCCGTGGTCGCGCTCGCGCGTCAGCCGCACCTCCAGTCCGTCCAGCAGATGCCCGTGGTCCACCCAGACCCGGCCCGCGCGCAGGCCCGCCATCACCGGGCGGTAGCCGTAGCGGGTGACGCCGACGTGGGTGCGGCTGAACTGGCCGGGCCAGAAGTCGCTGCCGGGCTGCGCGGTGCCGGTGTCCACCGGGTCCGGCAGCCGGCCGGTGTCGTCGAAGCCCCGGCCCGCCGGCCAGTCGCCGTTGCGCCAGGTGTCGAAGACGACGCGGTGCGCGTCGGAGTTGGAGGTGACGGAGAACAGCCTGCCCTCGGCGAGCAGCGCGTCCCACAGTCCGCCGACCGTGGCCGTCGCCCAGTCGAACCCGCCGTAGGTGAGGTAGGCGTCCGCCGGGTAGCCCGCCCAGGACTGGGCGGAGGGCTTGTTCTCGTACTCGCCCCGGACGGAGGCGGTGCCGCGCAGGCCCGGGATCGCCGCGCCCTGGGCGCCCGGCGCGCCCTCCATGCCGATCACGATCTCGGGGGCCGCGTCCCGCCAGCCGCGGATCTCGTGCGGGGAGTCGATGCCCAGGCGCATCGGGTGGTTGGCGAGCACGAGCACGTCGTCGACGTAGCCGGTGCGCCGCTGCTCGGCGAGCCAGCGGAGGGCCGCGACGGCGTGGGCCTCGTTGCGGGCGGTGTCGGCGGCCCCGGCGGTGCCCTCGGTGTACCCGAGGAGCTTGCCGTCGTAGGCGTTCTCGAACCGGGTGAGCAGGTCGACCTCGTGCGGACCGGGGGCGGCGAAGACCGTGGCGTGCTCGGCGGCCGGGATGTACCACTCCAGGCCCTGGAAGATCAGCTGGCGGGGGTTCTCGGCGCGGGCCCTGACGATCTCGTCGTGCTCCAGCGGCGCCCCGTACCGGGCGTGCCCCACGTTGGAGTGCTCGGTGAACACCATCCAGTCGAGCCCGTACGAGGCGCCCGCGGCGGCCAGCTGCGAGAACGTGTACTTGGCGTCGTGGCTGTAGACGGAGTGGACGTGGTGGTCGCCGACGAGGTAGGCCAGACGCGGGTCCTCGCCGCCGGGGTGCCGTCCGGCGGCCGACGCGGCCGACGCGGGCGCGGCGGCGGCCGACCCGAGCGCGAACGCGGCGCCGAACAGGCCCGCGGCACGAAGGAGCCGGCGCCTGGAGGCGCCCTGCGGGTCGAGGACGGCGGGGGAGAGGGACGGGTCGGCCCAGACGGGCAACTGCTGCTCGGTCATGACTCTCTTTCGACATGCGCGGGGGTGCCGGCGGTGCCGACACGGCCGCCGGGGAGCCCGGCGGCCCCACGCCCGGCCGGTCGTCCGTCGTGCACACGCCGGAGGATCGCCCGGCCCCGGAACTGCCGGATGAACCCGCCCTGAAGACCCGGGGTGGCCGGGAAGGCGGCCCGGCGACGGTGACCATGGCCCTGACCGGCCAGGACGAGTAGCGTTCAGGGCGAGCCGACGGAGCGACGCCACCGGGTCGTCCCGGGTGCGCCGAGCCGGGACGGGCGGCGCCGCCGTCCCGCCGACGGCCGCGGTGAGGTGCGCCGGGCACGGGTCCGCCGGGCACGGGTCCGACGGGGGCCGTGGCCCCGGCGGCCCGGACGCGGCCGTGACCGCCGCGCCGGTGGACGGACGCGGCGAGCGGGCGGGCGGCCGGCGAGCGGGCGGGCGGCCGCGGCGAGCGGGCCCCGTTCCGGGCGACGGGCGGCGGGCGGCGGGCGGCGGGCGATGGGCGGCGGGCGACGGACGAGGCGGGGTGCGAGATGCTCCCGGTGGGAAAGGTGCAGGCGTGAAACTGACGATTCTGGGCGGTGGCGGGTTCCGCGTGCCGCTCGTGTACGGAGCGCTCCTCACCGACCGCGCCGAGGGCCGGGTCACCGAGGTCGTCCTGCACGACCTGGACGCGGGCCGGCTGCACGCGGTCGCCCGGGTACTGGCCGAGCAGGCGGCCGGAGTGCCGGACGCCCCCGACGTGACCACCACGACCGACCTGGACGAGGCCCTGCGCGGCGCCGCCTTCGTCTTCTCCGCGATCCGCGTCGGCGGCCTCCAGGGCCGCGCCGACGACGAACGGGTGGCCCTCGCCGAGGGCGTCCTCGGGCAGGAGACGGTCGGCGCCGGGGGCATCGCCTACGGCCTGCGGACGGTCCCCGTCGCCGTCGGCATCGCGCGGCGCGTCGCCCGCCTCGCGCCCGACGCCTGGGTCATCAACTTCACCAACCCGGCCGGCCTCGTCACCGAGGCCATGTCCCGCCACCTGGGCGACCGCGTCATCGGCATCTGCGACTCCCCGGTCGGCCTCGGCCGCCGACTCGCCCGGGTGCTCGGCGCGAACCCGCGCGAGGCCTTCGTCGACTACGTCGGCCTCAACCACCTGGGCTGGGTGCGCGGTCTGCGCGTGGCCGGCCGCGACGAGCTCCCGCGGCTGCTCGCCGACCCCGGCCTGCTCGGCTCCTTCGAGGAGGGCAGACTGTTCGGCGCCGACTGGCTCCGCTCGCTCGGCGCGATCCCCAACGAGTACCTGCACTACTACTACTTCAACCGGGAGACCGTCCGCTCCTACCGGGAGGCCGGGCAGACCCGGGGCGCCTTCCTGCGCGACCAGCAGGCCCGTTTCTACGAGGAGATGTGCGACCCCGACGCGGCCGCGCTGTCCGCCTGGGACCGCACCCGCGCCGAGCGGGAGGCCACCTACATGGCCGAGAACCGGGAGACGGCCGGCGCCGGGGAGCGCGAGGCCGACGACCTCTCCGGCGGCTACGAGAAGGTGGCCCTCGCCCTGATGCGGGCCATCGCCCGCGACGAGCGCACCACCCTGATCCTCAACGTCCGCAACCGGGGCACCCTCGCGGTACTGGACCCCGAGGCGGTGATCGAGGTTCCCTGCCTGGTCGACGCCAACGGGGCGCACCCGGTGGCCACGGCCCCGCTGCCCGGCCACGCCACCGGCCTGGTCTGCTCGGTGAAGGCGGTCGAGCGGGAGGTGCTCGCCGCCGCGGAGTCCGGCTCCCGGGCCACCGCGGTGAAGGCGTTCGCCCTGCATCCGCTGGTCGACTCGGTCGGCGTGGCCCGCCGGCTCGTCGAGGAATACACCGCCGTACACCCGGGCCTGGCCTACCTCAGGTAGCCACCCGTCGGGAAAGAGCTTCCCCCCTCCGTGCTTCCCGCCCGTGCTTCCCGCCCTGCTTCCCTTCCGTGCTTCCCTTCCGTGCTTCCCTTCCGTGCCTCCCCCTCCGCCCGCTCCCCCCTGGAGACCCCATGCACGACGAACGCCGCCGGATCGAGGACCGCGTCGAACGCGCCCACACCCAGCGCATCCAGCCCGCGCTCTACGCCGCCACCGTCCCCCTCGACGTCGAGGCCTGGCAGGCGCCCGGGGAACCGGTGCCCTTCGAGGAGGCGGCGGCCGCGCCGTACGAACCGTTCGCCCCGGACACCCCGTGGGGCCCGCCCTGGGGTACCACCTGGTTCCGTATGCGCGGCCGGGTGCCCGCCGCATGGGCCGGGAAGCGGGTCGAGGCGGTCATCGACCTCGGGTTCACCGGCGGCTGGCCCGGCAACCAGGCCGAGGCGCTGGTGCACCTGCCCGACGGCCGGCCCCTGAAGGCAGTCAACCCCCTCAACCGGTACGTGCCGGTCGCCCGCCCGGCGGCCGGCGGGGAGCGGGTCGACTACCTGGTCGAGGCGGCCTCCAACCCCGACATCCTGGCCGGCGGCTTCGCCGCCCCGACCCCGCTCGGCGACGTCCTGACGGCGGGCGACCGCCCGCTGTACACCTTCCGCCGCGCCGACCTCGCCGTCCTCGACGAGGAGGTCTTCCACCTCGACCTCGACCTCCAGGTCCTGCGCGACCTCATGGCCCACCTCGGCGAGCACGAGCCGCGCCGCCACGAGATCCTGCACGCCCTCGACCGCGCCATGGACGCCCTCGACCTGGACGACGTCTCCGGCAGCGCCGCGGCCGTCCGCGCGGTCCTCGCCCCCGTCCTGGCCCGGCCCGCCCACGCCAGCGCGCACACCCTCTCCGGCGTCGGCCACGCCCACATCGACTCCGCCTGGCTGTGGCCGATCCGCGAGACCAAGCGCAAGACGTCCCGCACCTTCTCCAACGTCACCGCGCTCGCCGACGAGTACGACGAGTTCGTCTTCGCCTGCTCCCAGGCCCAGCAGTACGCGTGGGTGCGCGACCACTACCCGCACGTCTGGACCCGCATCCAGGAGTCGGTGAAGAAGGGCCAGTGGGCGCCGGTCGGCGGCATGTGGGTGGAGGCGGACGGCAACCTGCCCGGCGGCGAGGCCCTCGCCCGCCAGCTCGTCCACGGCAAGCGGTTCTTCCTCGACCACTTCGGCATCGAGACCAAGGGCGTCTGGCTGCCGGACTCCTTCGGCTACACCGCCGCCTACCCGCAGCTCGCCCGGCTCGCCGGCAACGAGTGGTTCCTCACCCAGAAGCTCTCCTGGAACCAGACGAACACCTTCCCCCACCACACCTTCTGGTGGGAGGGCATCGACGGCACCCGCATCTTCACCCACTTCCCGCCCATCGACACCTACAACGCCCGCTTCAGCGGCGAGGAGATGGACCGCGCGGTGCGCAACTACGCGGAGAAGGGCGCCGGTACGCGCTCGCTGGCGCCGTTCGGCTGGGGCGACGGCGGCGGCGGCCCCACCCGCGAGATCATGGAACGCGCGCGCCGGCTCGCCGACCTGGAGGGCGCGCCCCGGGTCGTCGTCGAACATCCCGACGACTTCTTCGCCAAGGCCCGCGAGGAGTACCCGGACGCCCCGGTCTGGCACGGCGAGCTCTACCTGGAGCTGCACCGCGCCACCTACACCTCCCAGGCCCGCACCAAGCAGGGCAACCGGCGCAGCGAGCACCGGCTGCGCGAGGCCGAGCTGTGGGCGACCACGGCCGCCCTGCACGCGCCGGGCTACGCGTACCCGTACGGCAGGCTGGACCGCCTGTGGAAGACGGTGCTGCTGCACCAGTTCCACGACATCCTGCCGGGGTCGTCGATCGCCTGGGTGCACCGGGAGGCGGAGGCCGAGTACGCGCGCGTGGCCGAGGAGCTGGAGGCGCTGACGGCCGAGGCGGTCGCCGCGCTCGGCGGCGGCGGGCCACGGGTGTTCAACACGAGCCCGTACGACCGCGCCGAGGTGGTCCGCACGGCCGACGGCACACCGGTCCACGTGGCCGTGCCCGCGGGCGGCAGCGCGCCCCTCACCGACGCCGGACCGCCGCACCCGGTCACGGTCGACGGGCGCGTCCTCGACAACGGCCTGGTGCGGGTGGAGGTGGCGCGGGACGGCACCCTGGCGTCCGTGTACGACCTGCGGGCGGACCGCGAGGTCCTCGCCGGGCCGGGCAACCTGCTGCGCCTGCACACCGACCTCCCCAACCACTGGGACGCCTGGGACATCGACCGGCACTACCGCAACCGCTACACGGACCTGCTGGCGGCGGACTCGGTGACCGTCGCCGAGGACGACCCCCTCGTCGGCGCGATCCGCGTCACCCGCTCCTTCGGCAAGGGCTCGACGATCACCCAGACCGTCACGGTCCGCGCGGGCAGCGCCCGCGTCGACATCGCCACCGACATCGACTGGCACGAGACGGAGAAGATCCTCAAGGCGGCCTTCCCCGTCGACATCCGGGCCGCGCACTCCTCCGCCGAGATCCAGTTCGGCCACGTCCGGCGCCCCACCCACACCAACACCACCTGGGAGGCGGCCCGCTTCGAGGTCTCCGGCCACCGCTGGGTGCACCTCGGCGAACCCGGCTACGGCGTCGCGGTCATCAACGACTCGACGTACGGCCACGACATCTCCCGCACGGTCCGTGAGGACGGCGGCACCACCACCACGGTCCGCCTCAGCCTGGTCCGCGCCCCGCGCGTCCCGGACCCGGGGGCCGACCAGGGCCGGCACCGCCTCACCTACGCGCTGCTGCCCGGCGCGAGCATCGAGGACGCCGTCGCGGAGGGCTACGCCCTCAACCTCCCGCTGCGCGTGGCCGACGCGGCGGGCGCGCCCGCGCCGGTCGTCTCCGTGGACGGCGAGGGCGTCACCGTGGAGGCGGTCAAGCTCGCCGACGACGCGTCGGGTGACGTGGTGGTGCGGCTGTACGAGTGCCGCGGCGGCCGCGCCCGTGGCGTCCTGCGCACCGGTTTCCCGCTGGCCGGCGTGCAGATCACCGACCTGCTCGAACGGCCGCTCGACGACGCGCGGGACGGGGCGGAGGCGCAGGCCGGCCCGGACGGCGCCGTCGCGGTGTCCCTGCGGCCCTTCCAGATCCTGACGCTGCGCCTGAAGAGGCGCTCCTGAGCCCAGGGCCGGGCGCCCGGGCCGGGCCCGGCTCCTGAGCCCGCCCCGGCCTGTCCGAGTCGGCGCGCGGCGGCCCGGATCCGCGCGCGGCGGCCCGGATCCGAGCCCGTCGGCCGGGGGCCGCTCGCGTCGACCCCGGCTCCGCACGCATCGGGCCGGTCGGTCGCTCCCCGTGACAGCGGCCGACCGACCCGTCCCCCGTTCCCCCGGGGATCCCCGTCGATCCCCGATCTCCCCCGTAGGTTCCCGATTCCCCCGTCGGTCCCCTGGTGCTCCCACGGAGCCCCCGTGATCCCCCGTCGTTCCTCCGTGGGCCTTCGGTGTTACACCCTTAAGAGCACGCGCCCCGGGCCCTGATACACCCCGGGCGGAAAAAAAGTCCCCTGGACTCCAGCCCGGGGGACCTCTGTTGCGCGAGTCGGCCGGGTGACCTCGGCCGGGTGACCTCAGAGCGGCAGGGCCTCCGCCGTCGCGGAGGCCGCGGACGCCGCTGACGCCGGGGTCCGGTCCTCGACGGCGCCGACCGGTGCGGGCACCGTCGGCAGCAGCGTCTCCGTGTCGTCGCCCCGCTGCTGCGGGAGCGACACCGGCCGCAGCGGGCGCGGGCCCGACACCACCGTGTAGTCCTGCCCCAGGAACGGCGGCACGATTTCCCCGGGGTCCTCGCCGAGCGCCAGCTGCACGGCGGCCCAAGGGGCGTTGACCCCGCAGAGGGAGAGCTGGTGCAGCCCCCCGGCCGGACGCGTGTTGACGTCCATCAGCACCGGCCGCTCGCCGAACATCCGGAACTGGATGTTGGACAGGTAGTGCAGCCCGAAGCCCTCGGCGATCCGCCGGGCCGGCTCCAGCCACTGGTCCTGGAGGGTGAAGCCGCGGCGGCGGCCGTTCTTGGTGCGGCCGATGGCGAGACGGACCAGGTTGTCGGGACCGGTGAGGCAGTCCACGGACACCTCGGGCTGCTCCAGACGCGGCATGACCAGCCAGTCCACCGGCTCGTCGCCCTGTTCGAGCGCCTCGACGACCAGATCCAGCTGCACGTACGGCGTCGGGAAGCCGCTGAGGTGCATGAGGGAGAAGGGGGCACGCGTGACCACACGGAAGCCGACCCCGCCCGCGCCGGACGCGGGCTTGAAGCACGCCTTGTGCCCGGCCGCCTCCAACTCCTCGACTGCGGCGAGGAGTTCGTCGGCGGTCCGCACCCGCCACCACGGCGGCACGGGCACACCGATCGCCTGGACGGCCTCGTAGGCGACCACCTTGTCCTCGAAGACGGCCACGGCCTCGGGGGTCGGCGCCAGCAGCGCCGTACCGGCCGACGCGAAGTCGGCGCGGTGCGCCACGATCGCCGCCTGGTGCAGCCGGGGCACGAACACGTCGATGCCGCGGCGCGCGCACTGGTCGAGCGCGTACTCCACGTACGCGGCCGGGGACAGGCCCTCCGGCTCCAGGTCGGCGGTGTCGGCGGCGGCCAGGACGGGGGAGTCGGCGTCCCCGTGCGTGGCATGGATCTCGACGGCCCGATCGCTGGGATTTCGTCGCAGCTGATCCATGAAGAACACGTTCTCCGCGTACGTGCGGTTGAGCCAGACGCGTACGCGAGAGACCATGCGGGCCGCCTTTCACGGTTCGCGGGCAGGGCGGAGCGGGCCCGTGCCCGGGCAGGGTGGAGGGAGGGACACCAAAGCGCCCCGTGCGAGGGGGCGTTCAAAGCGGAGGTGTTGGGGCGATCATACGGCTTCCCGGGGGTGCGGCGTGCAACGCGCGTGTTACGGATTTTCCGATCATGTTCACGTTGGCGGCCGGGTCGGGTAAGGGCGCGCCGGGCGGGGGCGCCGGCCGGGGCGTCCTTGTCCCGCGCGCGCGAATGTGCTGTCGTGGTGGCGTTCGCGTGTCCGCCGGGGGCGCGCGTGCCCGAGAGGGACGGGGGTCGGACGTGGTGTCGACGGCCGGTGGTGCCGGACAGCTGCTGGCCATCAGTGATCTGCACATCGGGTATCCCGAGAACCGGGCCCTGGTCGAGCGCATGGTCCCGGACTCCGACGACGACTGGCTGCTCGTGGCCGGGGACGTCTCGGAGAGCGTGGCCGACATCGGCTGGACGCTCAAGACCCTCGCGAGCCGCTTCGCCAAGGTCGTCTGGGCTCCCGGCAACCACGAACTGTGGACCCACCCCAAGGATACCGTCACCCTCCGGGGAGTGGCCCGCTACGAACACCTGGTGGACCTCTGCCGCGGGCTGGGCGTGACGACGCCCGAGGACCCGTACCCGGTGTGGGAGGGCCCCGGCGGCCCGGTGGCGGTCGCCCCGCTGTTCCTGCTGTACGACTACTCGTTCCTGCCGCCCGGCTGCGCCACCAAGGAGGAGGGCCTGGCCTACGCGCACGGCACCGGCGTGGTCTGCAACGACGAGTACCTGCTGCACCCCGATCCGTATCCGACCCGTGAGGACTGGTGCCGGGCGCGGGTCGCCGAGACCGAGCGACGGCTCGCCGCGCTCCCCGAGGACCTGCCGACGGTCCTGGTCAACCACTATCCGCTGGACCGGCACCCGACGGACGTCCTGTGGTTCCCCGAGTTCGCCATGTGGTGCGGCACCCGGCTGACCGCCGACTGGCACCGCCGCTTCCGGGTCGAGGCCATGGTCTACGGCCATCTGCACATCCCGCGGACCACCTGGCACGAGGGCGTCCGCTTCGAGGAGGTGTCGGTGGGCTATCCCCGCGAGTGGCGCAAGCGCCCGCAGCCGCCGGGCCGGCTGCGCCGCGTCCTGCCGTCCCGGGACGGTGCCGCGTGATCGAGGAGCTGCTGCCGGACACGGTCGTCGCCGTGGAGGCCCACGGCGAGGAGGGCGTCGCGGAGTTCGGCCACGGGCCGCTGTACCCGGAGGAGGAGGCGGTCGTGGCGCGGGCCGTCGCCAAGCGCCGCCGCGAGTTCACCGTCGTACGCTCCTGCGCGCGGCGCGCCATGGAGAAGCTCGGCGTGCCCGCGCAGCCCGTGCTGCCCGGTGAGCGGGGGGCCCCGCGGTGGCCGGCCGGTCTGGCGGGCAGCATGACCCACTGCGACGGCTACGGCGCCGCGGCCCTGGTGCGCGTCGCCGACCTGGCCTCGCTCGGTATCGACGCCGAGCCGCACCAGCCGCTGCCCGAGGGCGTGCTGGCCGCCGTCGCCCTGCCCGCGGAGGCGGAGCGGCTGAGCCGGCTGGCGGCGGACCGGCCCGAGGTGCACTGGGACCGGTTGCTGTTCAGCGCCAAGGAGTCCGTCTACAAGGCGTGGTTCCCCCTCACCCGCATGTGGCTGGACTTCACCGAGGCCGACATCGACATCGACGCCGGCCTCGGAGACGGCGCACGGGGCACCTTCCGCGCCCGGCTCCTCGTCCCCGGCCCGGTGGTCGGCGGCCGCCGGCTCGGGCACTTCGACGGCCGCTGGGCCGTGGGGCGCGGGCTGGTGGCGACCGCGATCACGGTCCCGCACGCCTGAACCGGGCGGTGGCCCGCGGCCCCGGCGCCGTCCGCGCCCACCCGCTCACCGCTCCGGGCACCAACTGTGCAGCAGCCGGAAGAACTCCTCCTCGTTGCCCGTCAGCCCCGCGGCCCGAAGCGCCTGTTCGGCCTCGGCCAGGACGGCGGGCGGGACGACGGGGGGCAGCCGGTCGTGCGGCGGGCCGGATCCGTCGTCACCGAAGGCGGCCCGGACGGTGTGCAGCAGCCGCAGGTAGGCCTGGACGGCGGTGCGTTCGCGGTCGGTCAGTACGGCAGTGGGCATCGGTCGGCTCTCCCCGCGTCGGCGTCGTCTCCCACGCGCCCTGACGGCGCGTACGCCCCCGTGCGGCGGCGCACCCCCCAGCTTGCCGTCCACCACTGACAATCCGGCCCCGCTCCGCGCCGGTTCGCCCGCTTAGCGGAGGCGAAACCTCGGCGAAACGCCCCGGGCGAAACGGCTCCTACGCTGGAGCGGAGGGCTGTCGGCGACCGCCGGCGGCCAGGGCGAGGGGAGGCGGCCGGTGACCGACGTCCCGAGGCGCCGACCGGCGCACGGCACCCGGCTGCGCCGGGTGGGCGACGGTGAGCCGGGCGTGCACCACCGTGTCGTGCACGGCTACCGGCGGGCCTTCCGCATGGCGGGCGACGGTCCGGCGCTCGTCCTGATCCACGGCATCGGGGACTCCTCGGCGACCTGGGCCGACGTGCTCCCCGGCCTCGCCCGCACCCACACCGTCATCGCCCCCGACCTGCTCGGCCACGGCGCCTCCGACAAGCCGCGCGCCGACTACTCGGTGGCGGCGTACGCCAACGGCCTGCGCGATCTGCTCACCACCCTCGGCATCGACTCGGCGACCCTGGTCGGCCACTCGCTCGGCGGCGGCGTGGCCATGCAGTTCGCCTACCAGTTCCCGGAGCGCACCGAACGCCTCGTCCTCGTCAGCGCGGGGGGCGTGGGCCGGGAGGTCAACCCCGCCCTGCGGCTGGTCTCGCTGCCCGGCGCCCCGCTGGCGCTGTCCGCGCTGCGGCTGCCCGGGATGCGCCTGCCGGTGGGGCTCGCCGTCCGTCTGCTGAGGCTCCTGGACACCGGTCTGGGCCGGGACGCCCCGGAGTTGCTCACCCTCGTCGACGCCCTTCCGGACGACACCTCGCGCAACGCGTTCGTCCGGACCCTGCGCGCGGTCGTCGACTGGCGCGGCCAGGTGGTGACGATGCTGGACCGCTCCTACCTGACCGCCGGTCTGCCGACCCTGCTGCTGTGGGGCGACCGGGACAGCGTGGTGCCGGTCCGGCACGCGTACCGGGCGCACGAGGCGATGCCGGGCAGCCGGCTGGAGATCTTCGAGGGCGCCGGCCACTTCCCGTTCCACACCGACCCCGCCCGTTTCCACGCCCTAGTGGAGGAGTTCACCCGTGCCACCGCTCCGGCCGACTGGAGCCGAGACCGCTGGCGCACCCTGCTGCGCGAGGGAGGGTTCGGCGCGGGCCCGTCCCACGAGGCCGGCGGCCGTCGGAGGGGGGAGGCGGGCGACCGCAGTGCCACCTGAGGGCCGGGCACCGGTCCGCGGGGCGTGCCCGCGAGACGCGCCCCGCCGAGGTCGCGGCTGCCCGAGGCGCGCCGGGCCGCCCGGCTCAGGCCCCGCCCCGCTCCTGCCGCCCCAGGTAGCCCAGCGACGCCCCGATCCGCCCGGCCAGGTGGTCCCGCCGGGCCCGCTCGCGCGCCGCCGGACCCGCCAGCCACGTACGGCACTTGCTGGCCAGCAGCAGGCCGAAGCGCTCGGCGTCCCGCTCGTCGGCCCGGTCGAAGCGGGTGCGGGCGGCGACCTTGTGGACCGTCGCCTGGAGGTCCGTGCCGTCGTGGAGCAGCCGGGCCGCGACGGCGGCGCCCTCGACGTGGTGGCTGCAGTGACCCGCCTTCATGTGCCACAGCTCATGGCCGAGGATCACCAACTGGTGGTCGGGCGCGGTGCGTTCCTCGATGACGACCAGGTCCTGGTCGGCCATGTCGAGCCACAGCCCGCTGGCGGTGCCGGGTGGGAAGGCCGCCGTACGGAAGTGGACCGGGCGGCCGCGGCGTCTGCTCATGCTGTCGCACAGGGCGGTGTACAGGTCGGCCGGTGCGGCGGGGGCCGGGAGGGTGAGCTCCCCGACCAGCTCGTCGCGCAGGCGGCGCATGTCCTTGCCGATGCCCACAGTCATCCCCCGCATCACGACTCGGGCCGCTTCACGCTCTCCAGGAGCATGTCCAGCCACTCGGCGACCTTGTCCCGGTGCTGGTCGGTGGGCAGCTGTGCGGCCCGCCAGGCTATTCCGCGCACGCCGTGGTCCTGCAGCAGCCGCTCCAGCGGATCCTCGGCGGCCGCGGCCGCCTCCCGGGCGGCGAGCTTCTGCAGCAGTTCCTGCTCGACGTGCTGGAGGGCGCCCGCGAGCGCCTCGGGGTCCTCGGCCGTGAGGAAGCCGGCGTGGACGCGGAAGAAGCGCTGGAGGGCGTCGCAGTGCTCCATCGTGGGACGGCGGTCTCCGTTGATGAGGGCGCCCGCCTGCTGCCGTGACATGCCGGCGCCGTCGGCGATCTCCTGCTGGGTGTACTTGCGCCCGTTGGGCTTGAGGCGGGTGCGGCGCAGCAGGTCCAGGCGTTGCAGGAAGCGGGCCTGCACGTCCGGTTCGCCGGCCGGCCGGCCGCTCAGCAGGGCCTTGACCACGGACTCGGGGACCCCGGAGGCGACGGACAGCCGTCCGGTGTCGAAGACCTCCGCGTACGCCACGCCGAGCCGGTCGGCGAGTGCGGTGACACGGGCGACGACGGCCGACAGCAGCACCGTCGCCGTGGCGCCCGGAACCTCGAAGCCATCCGTCACCGACAGGTCTCCTACGTCTCTCCGACCCCTTCACAGGCATCACAGGATCGCCGTGAACTGACCGGAGGGTAGCGGGTTCTTCGAACTCTCATCCAGGTCTCGCCACAACTGTGGCCAATTTCAGCCGTCAACGAGCGTGGAATGCCACGATAGTTGACATGCGTCGCGTCGGGGTACCAGGATCAGGGCGCCGCGTGCAGGCGGCACAGGCAAGAGGGGTGACCTCCCGATGGCGTATCAGGCAGGTGGGCAGCGGTCGGTACCGCGGCCCGTCCCCGACGGTTCCGAGGCCCAGGCCTACCTCCAGGACTACGCCGGGTACCTGGAGGCCGTCCCCTTCCCGTCCGTCGTCCTGGACCACCGCTGGGACGTCGTCCTGGCCAACACCGCTTTCCGGACGCTCTTCCGGGAGGTGGGCCCGCATCCCACGGCCCTGCCGGGCGACAACTTCCTCCGGTTCGTGCTCTTCCACCCCGACGCGCCGTCGGTCCTCGGCGACCACGAGTCCAGCTGGTGCCTGCCGATGATGGCCCGCTTCTCGGCGGCCGTCGAACGGCACGGCCACGACCACGGGCTCCAGGCGATCCGCCGGGAGATCGCGCAGGACCCGCTCATGGAGGCCGCCTACCGGCAGGGCCTGCCGCACTGGATCCGCGCGGTCGGCGAGGAGGCCGTCGAGCACGACGGAGCGGTCCGGCCGCTGCTGCACCCGGACCCGCGCTGGGGCGCCACCCAGTGCCGCATCGTCGCCGACACCCCGAGGACGCTTCAGGACCTGGGGTACACGCGGCTGACGATGGTGCTGCGCGAGGCGCCCGCGCCCGCGCCGCGCAGGGCACGCCGCCGCCCGCGCCGCAGCGCGGGGCACCTCAGCGTGGTGCCCGCCCCCGAGGTCTGACCGGGCACCGTCGGCGTTCAGGTCGCCGACGGCGCTCCGGTCCAGCGGCCGGTCCGGCGCGGCGTCCAAGGCGTGTGCGCCGGCCCGTTCAGTGCGGTGTCGGAGGAGTGTCCGCCGGAACCGTGCCCTGTGCGGCCGGATCCGTCGGAACCGTGCCCTGTGCGGCCGGATCCGCCGGAACCGTGCCCTTCGCGACCGGATCCGCGGCCGCCGCGCCCTTCGCAAGCCGCACGGCCGGGGCGGTGTCCTGCGGGACCGGCTCCGCCCCGGGCCCGGACTTCTCGGCCGGCCGGCCGGACGTTCCGCGCTTGGCCGCCTGGATCTGCTCGTACACATGGGTGCGCAGCTCGGCGAAGCGCGGGGCGACGCGGGTGTGCAACTGGTCGCGCTCCGGCGGCAGATCGACCTTCAGCTGCTCCTGGACGACGGTGGGCGAGGCGGACAGGACGACGACCCGCTCGCCCAGGTAGACGGCCTCGTCGATGTCGTGCGTGACGAACAGGATCGTGATGCCGCGCTCCCGCCACAGGCCCCGCACGAGGTCCTCCAGGTCGGCGCGTGTCTGGGCGTCGACGGCCGCGAACGGTTCGTCCATCAGCAGCACCCGGGGTTCGTAGGCGAGCGCCCGCGCGATCGCCACCCGCTGCTGCATGCCGCCCGACAACTGCCAGGGATACGCGGAGACGGCGTCCGCCAGGCCGACCGACTCCAGCGCGTCGGCCACCAGCTCCCGCCGCCGCGCCTTGCCCAGCCCCTTCCGCTTCAGCGGGAGTCCGACGTTCTCGCCGACCCGCATCCACGGGAAGAGGCTCCGCCCGTACTCCTGGAACACGAACGCCATCCCGGGCGGCGGCCCGGTCACCTTCCGGCCCTCCAGGAAGACCTCGCCGGACGTCGGCGTCATCAGGCCGCCCATGCACTTCAGCAGGGTCGTCTTGCCGCAGCCCGACGGGCCGACGAGACAGACCAGTTCACCGTCGTCCACGGTGAAGGTGAGGTCGCGCACCGCCTCCACCCGCCGCCCGGACCCCTCGTAGACCTTCTTCAGGCCGCGTACGTCGAGCATGCCCTGCCCTTTCGAACCGTTCGAGGACGGCCTCGTCCGAGGACGTCACCGGGAGCGCCGACCGGCGGCGCGCAGACCGTGGTACCAGCCGAGCATCCGCCGCTCGACCAGCTGGAAGAGGACCGACAGGACGAAGCCGAGCAGGCCGAGCAGCAGGATCCCGGTCCACATGTCCGGGACGGCGAAGCCGCGCTGGAACTGCACGATGGTGAAGCCGAGGCCGTTGCTGGCGGCGAACATCTCGCTGATGACCATCAGGATGATCCCGATGGACAGCGCCTGGCGCAGGCCCGCGAAGATCTGCGGGCTCGCCGAGCGCAGCACCACAACGCGCAGCCCGGTGAATCCCGTGATGCCGTACGAGCGGGCCGTCTCCGCCATCACCGGGTCCACCGCCCGCACGCCCTCGACGGTGTTGAGCAGGACCGGCCACACACAGCCGGCCGCTATCACCACGACCTTCATGGTGTCGCCGATGCCCGCGAACAGCATGATGACCGGTACCAGGACCGGCGGCGGCACGGCCCGCAGGAACTCCAGGACCGGCTCGCACACCGCCCGCACCCGCCGGTAGGAGCCGATGACGGTGCCCAGCGCGACGCCGGCCACGGCCGCCAGCGTGTAACCGCCCGCCAGCCGCAGCACGCTCGGCAGCACGTCCGCGCGCAGCCGCTCGCCCGTCCACACGTCGGGGAAGGTCTCCAGGATGATCCGCAGCGGCGGCCAGTACACGTCCGTGCTGTTCGCCGACGCCACCCACCAGACCGCGACCAGCACGGCCGGCAGGGCGAGCACCAGCACCGGCCGGAGCAGCAGCCGTCTCACACCGCCACCTCCCCGCGCACCGACTGGTGCCAGCCCAGCGCCCGGCGCTCCACGGTCCGCGCCCCGACGTTGATCAGCAGGCCGAGCAGACCCGCGACGACGATCAGCGCGTACATCTCGGGCACCGCCTGCGAGGTCTGGGCGACCGCGATGCGGGCGCCCAGCCCCGGCGCGCCGATGACCAGTTCGGCGGTGACGGCGAGGATCAGCGCGACCGCCGCCGCGAGCCGCACCCCGGTCATGACGTACGGCAGCGCGGTCGGCCACAGCACGTACCGCACGCGCGCCCAGGGGCCGAGGCCGTAGGAGCGGGCGGTCTCCTCGGCGACCGGGTCGACGTCCTGGACGCCGTACAGGACCTGGATGAGGACCTGCCAGAAGGAGGCGTAGACGACCAGGAGGAGGACCGAGCGCAGTTCGGTGCCGTACAGCAGGACGGCCAGCGGGATCAGGGCGACGGAGGGGATCGGGCGCAGGAACTCGATCGTCGACGCCGTGCCCTCGCGCAGGTACGGGACGACGGAGATCACCACCCCGGCGACGACGCCCGCGCCGACCGCGAGTGCCAGGCCCAGGGCCCAGCCGGTGAGGGTGTCGCCGAGGGCCGTCCAGAAGGCGCCGTCGGCGAGTTCGTCGCCGAGGGCCGCGAGGATCCGGCTCGTCGGCGGGAAGTAGGCCTCCTTGACCAGGCCGAGCCGCGGCACCGCCTCGCCCAGGGCGAGGAAGGCCGCGAGCCCGGCCGCGCCGAGTGCGGCGTTGCCGCCCCTCACGGAAGCAGCGCGTCCAGGTCGGGGCCCGACGTGAACAGGCCGTCGTCGTCACCCAGTTTCCGCAGTGCCTCGATGGAGGAGCGGTTCGCCTCGGCGGGCCACTTCGGCAGGGTCACCTGCTCCAGCACCGCGGCGGGGATCTTGGTGTACGTGGTGACGATCTGCCGGACCTCGTCCGGGTGGGTGTCGGCGTAGGCGAGGGACTCGGCCGTGGCCGCCTGGAACTTCTTCACCACGTCCGGGTTCTGCTGCGCGTACTGGGTGGAGGTGAAGTACATGGCGACGGTGAGGTTCGGGGCGACGTCGACCAGGGGCGAGGCGATCTCCACGCCGCCCTGGCTCTTGACGGTGGCGAGGGCGGGCTCGACCACCATCGCGGCGTCGATCCGCCCGCCGTCGAGGGCGGCCGGCATCTGGTCGAAGGGCAGCTCGACGAACTCCACCTTGTCCGGATCGCCGCCCGCGTTGAGCACCGAGGCGCGCACCGCGGTCTCGTTGATGTTCTTCAGGGTGTTGATGGCGACCTTCTTGCCCTCCAGGTCCTTCGCGGACTTCAGCGCGCTGCCCTTCTTCACCGTGATCGCGCCGAAGTCGGCGCCCTGCACGCCGGTCGAGGCGATGCCGTTGGCGACGGCCTGCACAGGCACGTTGTTGGACTGCGCGACCATGAGGGAGGTCATGTTGCTGAAGCCGAACTGGAACTGGCCGCTGACGACGCCCGGCACGATCGCCGCGCCGCCCTGCGCGGTCGTGATCGACAGCTTCAGGCCCTGCTTCTCGTAGAAGCCCTTCCGCACGCCCAGGTAGACGGGTGCCACGTCGACGATGGGAATGAGACCGAGCTTGACGGTGGTGGTGCCCCCCGACGACGCGCCCTTGTCCGACGGACCGGAGTCGTCGGACGAGCCACAGGCCGCCGTGGCGAGCAGGAAGGTGCCGGCCGCGAGACCGGCGAGCAGACGACGCATGGCTCCTCCTGTGCAGACAAACGTGTTCCGACAGGCTGTGCGCACCCCGCACAGTAGTGCTCAACTGGCGTGCAGGGAACGTAGAAGCACGCGTTCGACCGGGTCAATGGGTTGGCCGACGAAATCGTTGACAATGTGGAGGCGCCGGGTTGTCCAGCACTGGCCGCGCAACGCACTTCGTGAGGTCCTTCGAGCGGGGCCTCGCCGTCATCCGCTCCTTCGACGCCGAGCACCCCGCGCGCACGCTCAGCGAGGTCGCCCGCGCCTGCGGCCTCACCCGCGCCGCCGCCCGCCGTCTGCTGCTCACCCTCGCCGACCTCGGCTACGTCCACTGCGACGGCCGTCTCTTCCGGCTCACCCCGCGCGTGCTGGAACTCGGCTACGCCTATCTCGCCGGCCTGACGCTGCCTCAGCTGTGCCTGCCGCACCTCGAACAACTCTCCGCGGACGTGGGGGAGTCGTCCTCGCTGTGCGTCCTCGACGGCGACGACGTCGTCTACGTCGCCCGGGTCCCCACCCGCCGCATCATGTCCGCGACGATCACGGTGGGCACCCGCTTCCCGGCCCATGTCACCTCCGTCGGCCGGGTGATGCTGGCCGCCCTCCCCGACGAGGAGCTCGGCACCCGCCTCGCCCGCGCGGAGCTGCGCCCGCTCACCCCGCGCACCCTCGTCACCCGGGAGGCCCTGCACGCGGAACTGCTGCGGGTACGGCGGCAGGGACACGCCCTCGTCGACCAGGAACTGGAGGTGGGGCTGCGCTCGGTGGCCGCCCCGGTGCGGGACCGGGACGGCACGGTGGTGGCCGGCGTGAACATCGCGGTGCACGCCGGCCGTACCTCGGTGGAGTCGGTCCGCCGGGACCTGCTGCCGCGACTGCGGGCGGCGGTGGCGCGGATCGAGGCCGACCTGTCGATCACAGATCCAGGACGAGCCTGCGCCCCCGGCACCGGGACACGCAGATCATCATCGTCTCCCCGGCCTCCCGCTCCGCGGGGGTGAGCACACTGTCCCGGTGCTCCGGCGTGCCCTCCAGCACGTCGGTCTCACAGGTGCCGCAGGTCCCCTCGGCGCAGGAGAACAGCACCTCCACCCCGGCGGCCCGGACGGCGTCCAGCACGGAGACGCCCGCCGGGACGGCCAGCGTACGGCCGCTGCGCGCGAGTTCGACCTCGAAGCCGGCCTCCGTACCGCCGCCCCGCCCCTCCTCGGGCCGGAACCGCTCCGTGTACAGCGCGCCGGGCGGACACCGCTCGGCGACCGCGTCGAGCAGCGGGCCCGGGCCGCAGCAGTACACCAGGGTGCCCTCGGGCAGCCCGGCCAGCGCGGAGTCCAGGTCGGGCAGCCCCGTCTCGTCCTGCGGGGCGAGGGTGACCCGGTCGCCGTAGCGCGCCAGCTCCGCGGTGAACGCCATGGAACCGCGCGTGCGGCCGCCGTACAGGAGCCGCCAGTCGGCGCCGGCCGCCTCGGCCGCCGCGAGCATCGGCAGGAGGGGGGTGATGCCGATGCCGCCCGCGACGAAGCGGTAGCCGGGCGCGGGCCGCAGCGCGAAGCGGTTGCGCGGGCCGCGGACCCGCACCAGGTCGCCCGGCGCCATGTGCTCGTGCACATACGCGGATCCGCCCCGCCCCGAGGGCTCCCGCAGGACCGCGATCCGCCACACGGACCGGTCGGCCGGATCGCCGCACAGGGAGAACTGACGCTCCAGCCCGGGCCCGAGCAGCAGGTCGACGTGGGCGCCCGGCTCCCAGGCCGGCAGCGGTCCGCCCGACGGCCGGCGCAGGGTGAGCGCGCGGACACCGTCGGCCGCCGGCACCGCGCCGGCGACGACGAGTTCGGCTTCGCACACGGTGTCGTACGCGGTCATGAGGCCTTTCCTCGCGGCTCGTGGCCCTCGGGGTGGGCGAGCATCCACCGCCACATCTCCACCGGGTCCTCGGCGGTGTGCTCGGCCCCGCAGTGGCAGGTGCCGTGCAGGACGTCGGTGCCCGGCAGCCAGTCGACGCGGTAGACCTCACCGGTGGCACCGCTCACCGGGCGGCCTCCACCGGCTTCTCGCCCTCCTCCACGAGGCGGGCGAGGATACGGCGGGCGGCCAGACCACCGGTGTCGATGTTGATGCTCAGCTCCTGGTAGCCGGCGCGTTCCGAACCGAGCGTGCGCTGAAGGAGGTTGAGCGCGTCGACGTCCTGCATGACGACCGTGTGGTTGTTGGCGCGCAGGAACTCGGTGACCTCGGCGTCGTCCGTCGCCCAGTCCCGCGAGACCATCCAGAAGTCGTACACCGTGCCGTCGGACGACGGGGTGATCGCGTACGTGATCTCGGTGTGGAAGCCGCCCGGGTCGCCGCCGTCGGCCTCCGGCAGGACACCCACCGGGGCGATCCGGCTGTGCAGCAGGTACAGACAGGGCGCGTGGTACTCGATGTCCTGCCAGCGCGTGATCCGGCCCTCGATGCCGGTCGAACGGGCGTAGAACGGCGGGCACTCGGCGTCCTCCATGCGCCGGCTCACCCGTACGATCCCCGCCCCCTCGTCCACCTCGGTGGTGATCGGCGTCTCCGCGACCTCGGGGGTGCCGATGTAGCCGCCGTGCAGATACGTCTCGTGGGACAGGTCCAGCAGGTTGTCCACGAGCAGCCCGTGGTCGGCGTCGATCGGCTCCATGCCGCGGACGGTGGTCCAGCCGGGCGAGTCGAGATGCCGGGCGCGCGGGATCGCCCCCGGGTCGGCCAGCGCCGGGTCGCCGATCCACACCCACACCAGGGAGTCCTGCTCGACTACCGGGTAGGAGGCGACACGGGCGGTACGCGGCACGCGTTTCTGCCCCGGCACGTACACGCACGTCCCCGTCGTGTCGTAGGTGAAGCCGTGGTAGCCGCACACGATCCGGTCCCCGTCCCGACGGCTCTCGGAGAGCGGGTAGCGCCGGTGCACACAACGGTCGTGCAGCGCGACGGGCGTCCCCTCCTCCCGCGTCCGGTAGAGGACGAGCGGCTCACCGAGCACCGTCCGGCCGAGCAGCCCCTCGCGCCCGACCTCGTGGCCGTAGGCGGCGACGTACCACTGGTTCCTGGCGAAGGCGGTGATGTGCGGCATCGTTGCGGCTCCCGTCTGTCTGCGGTGGTGGCATCGTCGGGAAGGGCCTCACGAGGGCGCAATACGGCTTCCGCCTCACGGAAGGGTCGGGCCCGATCCGGCGATGCCGACCGAGCTGCGCCGCTCGCTGCCGGCTGTCCGTGCCCTGGCCGGCGGTGCCGAGGCGATACCGCTGCCGGACGCTTCCGCCGATGCCGTGCCGGCGGGCAACGCCCTGCACTGGTTCGACCTGGCGGTCGCGGGACCCGAGATCGCCAGGGCTGACCGGTGTGCTGCGGCTCCGGCGGCTGTGAGGCGGCTCGTCGACGACGATCGGTGGCACGCCCCACGCCGTCTCACGAGGACGGCGGTACCTCGAGGACGAAGAACAGGAAGTTGGGTCCGGTCGCGAGGTCGTGGAAGCCGTCGGGGGACAGTTCACGGGCGGCCGGGTCGGGCTGCGGCTCGCTGATGACGGCGAGGCGGAAGCCGGCGGTGGTGAAGGCGTCGGTCATCGCGTGCAGCGGCCTGCGCCAGAACCTCATCGGGGCGGACTGCCCGTCGAACGTCCAGTCGAAGCCGTAGCTGGTGGTCGCGAAGTAGTCGGGCCGGGGGTCCTGGATCGTGTAGGCCACGATCGGGTGGTCCACCGACGCGATCAGCCGGCCGCCGGGCCCGAGACACGCCGCAGCTCGGCCAGCGTCGGCCCCCAGTCCTCCAGGTAGTGCAGCACCAGCGACGCGACCACGTCGTCGAACGCGCCGTCGGCGAACGGCAGGGGGTCGCGCAGGTCGACCAGGTGCAGGCCCACGTCGTCCCCGAGCCGCCGCCTGGCCAGTGCCGGCATCCCGGCGCTGGCGTCGATGCCGGTGACGACGGCACCGCGGTCGCGCAGTGCGGCGGACAGCGGGCCCGAGCCGCAGCCGGCGTCCAGGATCCGGCGGCCGTCCACGTCTCCGACCAGGGCCAGCATGTGGTGTCCCCCGTCCGGTACGCCGTCCAGGCCGGGTTCCTCGCGCACGGTGCGGCGCCGGCACGCCTGCGGCCCCGCCGGCGCCGCACACCGGCCGGTGGTCCGCCCGCCCGCCCCCGGGCTCGGGTTCACGCTCCGGTGTGGAGGTGCGCCGCCCACAGGGACGGGGCCCGGAGAAGCTCGCGCGCCGCCACCGCGGCGGCGCGCAGGGCGCGGGCGGACTCGGCGGGGGCGAGACCGCGAGGGGTGCGGGCCCGCAGCTCCCGGTAGAAGGTGTCGGCCATGTCGTAGGCGGCGTCGTCCTGGACCTGCCACAGCGTTCCGATCACCTGGGGGAAGCCCGCGATGAGGAAGGCCGACGTCAGGTGGATCGACTCGTCCTGGAGCTCGGCGATCTCGGCGGCGGCGGTCCGGCACGCGGACAGGTAGGCGAGGCGCGCGTGGGGGAGGTCGACGGCGGAGAGGGCGGCCACGGTGAAGCCGTCGGACGGGGACGCGCCGGTGGCGTCCTCCTGGAGGACCAGGCGGCTGCGTGAGGGATCCAGGGGATCGGTCAGGCCGTGGCAGGCGAAGTGCGCGACCGTTGCCTCGCGCAGGTCGCGCAGCACATTGGCTCCGGTCGGGCGGTCGGCGGGCGGGACGGGCGACCCATCGGCGCCGGACACCTCCCCGCCGGTCGCGTCGCCGCCGGTCGCGTCGCCGTCGGACACCTCCCCGCCGGTCACGTCCCCGTCGGTCAGCAGTCTCGCCCCCGGCGCGTACCGGGCCACGAGGGCCGCCTCGGCGTTCGCGGTGGACAGGTGCCCCGCGGAGCCCGGCTGTCCCGGGACGGCGACGACGAGCGCGCGTGCGGCGGGGGCGGGGGGCGCGTCGACCCGTCTGCGCGCGTGGTGCAGCGCCCGCACGGTCGGTGTGAGGGAGCTGACGACCAGGTCCAGCACCGTCCGCGGTGCCGCGTCCGCCGCCCGGGTCCGGTGGTGACCCGCCGCGTGCAGGGGCAGCCGGCTCAGGGCTCCGCCGGGCACCCACCACACGCGCGGCGGCTCCCCGGCCGGCGGCGGGGTGCGGCCGGGGCCGGGGGTGACACCGAGAGCGTCGAGCACCGGTCCGGCCACCACGTCCCACAGCCACTCCAGGGTCCGGTGCAGCACCTCCTGTGCCGCCATGGGGTCCGGGTGGTCCGGGTCGTCGATGTCGCTCAGGGCCCGGTGGAAGGACGTGGCCCGGTCGGTGACCGCCCCGGGCGTCAGCGCGGGCAGCGGCAGGCCGCGGACGCCGTCGGCGGTGAGCAGCAGGGCGTGGCTGCCGTAGGGGCTGACGTTCACGATCACCACGGGGCCCTGAGCGGCCGTCTCCCGCAGTTCCGTCTCCGCGGGGGGCAGCCCGAACCGTTCGAAGTCCCCGCCGAGGCACCGGATCCGGTCCTGGACCGCGGCGAAGGCCCGCGCCAGCCGCTGCCGGTCCGGCGCCGCGGACGGGCCCGGTCCGCGGTCGGGCGGCGCACCGGACGCGGAGCCGTCGCCGAACGGTTCGGTGACGGCTCCGCGGGGCGGGGGCTCGACGTCGAGGGCGTCGCGCAGCTTGAGGTACTCCTCGGCCAGCCCGGGGTGCCGGGCGCGCAACAGTGCCAGGGCGTCGTCCCGGGCGTCGAGCGCCTGTCCCAGCAGGACGCCCCGGCCGAGTTCCAGCAGTCCGAGGGCCCGGGCGGCGCGCTGCCGGTCGTCGGTGTCCGTGCCGTGTCCGGTCAGGACCAGGGGGCTGCTCCCGGCGAAGGTGACGAGGGCCGGTTCGCCGGGTCCCAGGTCCAGGGAGGCGAGCAGGTCGCTGCCCGGACCGGCCAGCACGAGCGCCGCGGCGTCGGCGGCCAGGCCGGCGAACCGGCCCAGCCCGTACTGCCGGTCGCCCCGTTCCAGGCGGTGCGGCGCCACCTCGGGCAGCAGCCGCACCGCGGCCTCCAGGAGATCGGCTGCGTGGCTCCTGCTGAAGCGTGCCGTGAGCGCGGCCGCCGCTCGCGCGGCGTGGATCCGCACCGAGGCCGGGGCGGTCCGCACGGACACCATGTCCGTGAAGGAGGCGACGGCCGCACCGAAGTCGCGCGGGTCGCGGGTGCGCGCGAAACGGTGGAGAAGGGCGTGGGCCAGGTTGTGCAGACGGGTCACGCGCTCGTAGTGGTCCCCGGGGGTCAGGTCCCGGGCCTCGCGCAGGACGGCGACGGCGTCGTCCAGGTCCCGGGGCGCGGCGGTGAGGGCGTACCGGTCGCGCAGGGCGCCCGCGAGGTTGGAGAGGGTTGCCGCCCGCCGGGGGTCGTCCTCGGGGGCCCGGTCCAGGGCGAGCCGGTAGGCCGCGACGGCGTCGTCCAGGTCGCTCGCGGCACCGGTGTGCCCGTGGAGCGTCGCCAGGGCGGCGCCGAGGTTGGAGAGCACGCCCGGCGCGCCCGGATGGCTTTCGGTCAGGGCGTCGGCCGCCCGGCGCTGCAGGACGACCGCCTCGTGCAGATCGGCGGCCGGTCCGCCGCGCAGGAAACGTTCGCGCAGGGCGACGCCGAGATGACTCAGCCGGACGCCGAGGCTCGGGTGTCCCTCGGGCAGCACCGCCACCGCCCGGCGTCCGGCGTCGATGGCGTCGTCCAGGTCGGCCGACGACCCGGTGTGGCCGTACCGGGTGCTCAACGCGGTGGAGAGGGCGGCGAGCACCAGAGCCCGGCGCTGCGGGGCGTCCGCGTCGGCGGCGAGAGCGGCCCGCAGGTGGTCGACGCCCTCGTCGAGATCGTCCAGGCGGCCGAAGCGGCGGAACGCGACCTGGCAGGTGGTGCCGAGTTCCGCCAGTGCCTGCGCACGGTCGTGGAGCGGGGACGCCGTGTCGGCCCGCGCGCCGTCCCGGCCCACGGCGAGCGCCCGCTCCAGGTCCTCGGTCCGGCCGGTCCGCTCGAACCGGGTCCGCAGCGACGCGCCCAGGGAGACCAGGAGACCCGCACGCCCGGCGGCGCCGGCCGGGGACATCGCCAGGGCCCGCTCGTCCAGGGCGATCGCCTCGTCGAGGTCCGCGCCCGCGCCACCGCGCTCGTACCGCTTGCGCAGGGATCCGGCGAGGCCGGACAGCCGCTGGGCGAAGAGCGCGTCGCCGGCGGCCGGCCGCGCCCGGTCCTCGGCCGCCTCCCGCCACCGGGCGATGGCGTCGTCGAGGTCCGCCCGGTCACCCGTCCAGTCGTGGCGGGTCGCCAGCGCGGCGGCCCACGACGCCCGGACCGACGCCCGGAGGCCGTCGGTGACGCCGGGCAGCGCGGCCAGGCGCCGATAGACGCGGATCGCCTCGTCGAGGCAGGCCCGGTCGGCCGAGATCCACGCCTGGCACGTGAGCGCCCGGGCGAGGACGTTCAACGCCCCCGGGCGGCCGTCGTGGTCCGCGGGCAGACACCGCAGCGCCCCGCGGCCGTGGGCGATCGCGCGGGTGAGGTCGTCGGCCGGACCGCCGCCCAGATGACGGTCCAGCAGCAACTCCGCGAGGTCCCGCCGGGTCTCGCCGCGCCGCACGGCGCCCGCTCGGCCGGGTTCGGCGTCCCCCTCGTCCACACTCCGCTGCGACACGTCGATGATCTCGTCGCGGTCCCGCGCGCCGGACGAGCGGGCGTGGCGCGTCCGCAGGGCGGCCAGCAGACACCACCGGAAGTGCGGTCGCTCCGCGTGCCCGGGCGGAAGCGCGGCCAGGGCGGTCCGCCAGGCGTCCACCGACGCGTCCAGATCGTGGGCGCCGCCGGTGTTCTCGAAGCGGGTGAACAGGGACGTGCCCAGGTAGGAGAAGCGGTGGGCCCGCCCGGGCCGCCCGTCCGCGGTGGCCCGGGCGGCCCGGCCGTCGACGTCGATGGACTCGTCCAGCACGGCGGACTCCCCGGTACGCAGGAAGCGGATGCGCAGGCAGGTCCCGAGGTCCGCCAGCCGGTCGGCGTGCTCCGGGGCGCCGGGCTCGGCCAGAGCGACCCGCTGACGGGCGACGGCCGTCAGATCGGCCAGGTCCGCGTCGGTCCCGGTGGCGTCGAAGCGCGTCCGCAGCACCTGCCAGTGCTCCGCCAGCAGCGGCCCGGTCCAGTCGGAGGGTCCGGTCCAGTCGGAGGGGAGGTCCACGGCGCCGACGAGACCGAGCAGGCGCCGTCCCGTCTCGATCACCTCGTCCAGGTCCTCGGACGGGGACGGGGAGGACGAGGGCGGGGCGCCGTCCGGGGCCGCCCGCTCGCCGGGAGCCGCGGACGCCGCCCGCGCGGAGCGGTACCGGGTCCAGAGGGCCATGCGCAGGAGCGAGAGCATCGCCGCCCGCGGCTCGCCCGGCTCCGGCAGCAGGTCCAGCGCGGCCCGCGCCGCGTCCACGCTGCCGTCCAGCACGGCCCCCGACGGCGCGACGCGGAAGAGCCCCCAACGGGCCAGGGCCAGGCACGTACGGCGGGACGCGAGCCGTACGTGGCCGTCGGCGGTGCCCGCGACGATCCGCTGCCACAACGCGGCCACCGCCTGGCTGAACGCCGGGTCGTCCGCGCTCTCGGCCCGCGTCAGCCACGCCTGCGCCACGGGCTCCGCCGCGTCGGCGAGCAGCGGCTCCACCTGCTCGGGGATCATCTCGTCGCCGGCCAGGAAACACATCAGGAACGCGTCGACGGAGGCCTCCAGGGCCGGGCCGTCCTCTCCTTCGGGCAGGCACACGTACCGGTACCAGTGCAGCCAGCCGAGCAGACGCCGCGCCGTCACGTTGCCGTCGTGCTCGCGGAGACAGCCCTCCAGACGCCGGGCGTCCGCGAGAGCCTCCGGGGCCAGGGCCTCGGCGCAGACCCGGCCCTCCGACATCCGCGCCAGGCGCCGCGCCACCGCCGACATGGCTTCCTCGATCACGATCCCCCCCGAGGCACTCCGGCCACGGTCATCGTTCCCCCGTCGTCACCCTCCAACTCACATGGGAGCAGCACGATTTGGGCATCCTGTCCGGTACTGCCCGACCCACGACACGGGAGGCGTCATGGCTGTTCCGTCTCCGGGCGACGGCGGACGCTCCCCGTCCGCCGGCCGCCCCCGGCCGTCCGCCGACCAGATCCGGGACGGTGTGGCGCACGCCTGCGCACGGCTCGACGACCTGAGGACCAGGCTGCGCCGGTACGGCGACACCGAACCGCTGGACCGGCTGCTCGCCCTCCTCCGCGACGGCGACGAGGACCTCGCCGACGTCGTCGAAGCCATCCACCGCACGGTCCTGGCCCACGAGGGCCGGGGCGTCTACGGCGCCCCGCGGGGGGCGGACCACGGCACGCTCCCCGGGGGAGGCGACGCCCGGCCCGCCGCTGGGATCCTCTCCTGCCCGCGCGGCCGCTGCTCCCGGGTCCGGATCCCGCGCGGGGGCGACGGCCCGGCCCAGGACTGCGCCGTGTTCGGCGTGCCCCTGAAACCGGAGAGGCTCTACTGACGTGGGCAGCCTGCTCAGCGAACTCGCCAAGAGGGCCGCCGGGCGCTGGTTCGACATGCTGGTGATCCCCGGCGTCCTGTACCTGGCCGCACTGGCCGTGGCCCGCGCCTGGGGCTGGAGCCACCCGTTCGCCCTCGACCGGCTCGGCGACCGGCTCACCGTCTGGTCGGAGTCCGGCCGTGTGCAGTCCACCGGCGGGATCGTCGTCGTGCTCGTGTCCGTCACCGCCGCCGCTGCCGCGGCCGGCCTCGCCGCCGGGGGCGTCGCGTCCCTCGTGGAGTCGCTCTGGTTCGCCGACGGCCGGCGGACCTGGCGCCGGCCCTTCCGGGACCTGGCGCGGTGGCGCGTCGAGCGGCGGCGCGGTGAGTGGACGGCACGGCACCGCGCCTACCGGCACAAGTACGACGAGGAGGTGGACGCGGTCCGCTACGGCCGGCCGCGCGACCCCGACGGCCTGGACGCCGCCTACCAGAAGCTGGTCCGTATCGCCCACGAGTGGCCGGACCGGCCGACGTGGATCGGTGACCGGATCAACGCCGTGGTCGTCCGCGTGCAGCGTGACCACGGACTCGATCTGACGCTGGCCTGGCCGTACCTGTTCGTCGTCGTCCCCGAGGCGACGCGCACGGAGATCGTCGCCGCCCGGGCCGGCCTGTCCGGCGCCGCGCGGCTGGCGGCGTGGAGCGTTCTCTACGCCCTGGTCGGCATCCTGTCGTGGCCGTTCCTTCTCCTCGCGGCCTGTGTCGCCACCGCCGCGTGGCGCCGCGGCAGGACGGCCGCGACGGTCTACGCCCGCCTCCTCGACGTGGCCGTGCGCCTGCACGCCACCGAACTCGCCGACCACGTCGGCGTCCAGCACGCAGGCGCCCTCGACACCGCCACCGGGAGCGCGCTCACCGACGCCCTGACACCGTCGCTGCCGCCCGCCGGCCCGTGAGGGGGCGCCGGCCGGGGCCGGAAGGTGAGGGGTGCGCGGGCTGTCGAGGAGTGTGTGCGGGGTGCGGGGGCTGTCGGGGAGTGTGCCGGGTGCGCCGGGCCGCTCCCCGTCCTCGTGGGGCCCTCGTGGGGCCCTCGTGGGGTCCTCGTGGGGTCCTCGTGGGGTCCTCGTGGGGAGGATCGGACGGGGAGCGGCCCGGGCGGTCAGATCGCGTCGAGGTCGCGCCCGCCGGTCTCCGGCAGGGCGAGGACGCAGAGCAGCGACAGCAGGGCCATGCCGCTCATGAACCAGCCGCCCACCACGGGGCTGTAGTTCTCGGCGAGCGCCGTCACGATCAGCGGGGCCGCGGCTCCGCCGAGCACGCCGCCGAGGTTGTACGAGAATCCGGCACCCGAGTAGCGCATGCGCGTGCCGAACAGTTCGGGCATGTAGGCGCCCGCGGGACCGTAGATGATGCCCATGCAGAGCAGGGCGCCGCTCAGCGCGATCGCGATGAGGACGTAGTTCTCCGTGTCCAGCAGCGGGAAGAGGACCGCGCCGGGCAGCGTGCCGAGGGGCTCGCCGGGACCGGCGATGGCCACGTCCTCGATGCCGGTGTCCGCCCGGCCGCACCAGTCGGGACCGGGCTCCAGGAGGTCGGCGAGACGGCGTACCACGTCGCCCAGGGAGGCGCCGCCCGGCACGGGCGGGAGGGAGACACCGAGAGGCATGTCGTGCACCCGAGCAGGGTACGTGCGACGCCTTGGGGAGGAGGCGGTCGAGGCGGAGGCCGCCCGTCCGGTCTCACGCGCCGTGGTGGACGAACGGCGCCCACAGCTCGGGACTGCCCGGGTAGCGGTGGCGCAGGGCGAGCACCGCGTGGTGCAGGGCGTGCGGGACGCGGGCCGGGACCAGCCGCCCGTCCTCGGCCGCGTGGGCGTAGAAGGCGTCCGCCACCCGGGCCGAGGCCAGGTCCGGGACGCTCCACAGGCTGCCGACGACCTGCGGGTACCCGGCGACCTGGAAGCCGGAGGCCAGGTGCACCGACTCGTCGGCGAGGGAGATCCTCGTCTCGCTGGTGCCGCACGCCGACAGATAGGCGAGCGCCGCGCCCCGCAGATCCAGCCCGGCCACCGCCGCGACCGTCAGGGGAACGCCGTCGGCGTCGGCCAGCAGAACGCCGTTGCCCGCCGGGGACACCGTGTCGCCCGCCCCGTGGCAGGCGAAGTGGGCCACCGTGTGCCGGGGCAGCGCGGCCAGCACCGACGCCCGCTCCGCCTCCGCCGCACACAGCAGCCGCGCCCCGCGCAGCCGGCGGGCCACCCCCTCCGCCTCCCGGACCGCACCGGGCAGCGGGCCCACGTACGCCGAGCGAGGCTCCGGCACGGCGACGACCAGCGCGCCGCCGTCCGCCGCGGACACCCGGGAGCGGGCGTACGCCAGGGCCCGCAGGGTCGGTGTGTACGACGACACCACCCGGTCCAGGACGCCGACGGCGCGCTCCGTGCCGTACCGGCCGGCCGCGTGCAGCGGCAGCAGCGCCAGCGCGCCCGTCGGGCACCACCACAGGCGGGAGCCCGGGGCCGGAGCGAGGGCGGTGAGCACCGGCTCGGCGACCGCCTCCCACAGCCACGCCAGGAGCGCGAGCAGATCCCGGCGGTCCAGCGGCTCGCCCCTGCCGAGCGGCTCCCGCAGACGGGCCGCCCACCTCTGTGCGGCGCCCGGCGTCAGCGCGGGCAGCGGGACCACGGTCACCCCGTCGGCGTCGGCGTCGGCGTCGGTGCCCCGGCCGGCGGGTGCGGCTCCGACGACCAGGGCGTGTCCGCCGGCCGGTCCCTCGACGACCATCACGACCGGTCCGCCCGCCGCCGACGCCACCAGCTCCGGCAGCGCGGGCGGGCGCAGGAAGTCCGCGAGGCCGGGGACGTGCCGGATCCGCTCCAGCAGGTCCTCCCAGCGGGCGGCCAGGACGCGGCGCTGCTCGCCCTCCGCCAGGACGGACAGCCGGTCGTCCGGCGGACCGTGCGCCCACCGCGGCGGTACGGCGAGCAGTTCCCGCAGCCGCGCGAACTCCGCCGCCAGGGGCGCGGGCAGCGCCGCCGGGCCGTCGCGGGCCTCGATGGCCTCGCCCAGCAGCACACCCCGGGTGCGTTCCAGCAGTTCCACCGCGCGCCCGGGCCGTCCCGCCGCGAGCGCCGCCGCCACCGCCTGCTGCGGAAGACCGGCGTGCCGCTCCAGACCGCGCTCCCTGCCACTGCGGGCCAGGTGCCGGGGCGCGACGTACGGCAGCAGGCCGACCGCCTGTTCCACGGCGTCCAGCGCCTCGGCGGGACGGCCGGCGGCCAGCCACAGGGCACACAGGGCCCGGGCGCACTCCAGACGGTCCTGGGGGAGGGAGGCGGTGGCGGCGGCGCCCGCCGCGAGGACCTCGGCCGCCTCGGCCCAGGGAGTGGGCGCCTCGGCCCGGGGTGAGGGCGACTCGGCCCGGGGTGAGGGCGACTCGGCCCGGGGTGAGGGCGACTCGGCACCGACCGGGCGACCGTCCAGGGCCGGCCCGTCCGCCAGGGCCAGCGCCGTGCCCAGCGTCAGCGCGACCCCCGCGTGCTCAGCCCGCTCCCGGGGAACGGCCCGCAGCGCGCGCCGGGCCAGGGACACCGCCTCGGCCGCCGCCTCCCTGGCCGCGGCTCCCGAGACGCCCGGCGCGCCGGCCAGCAGGACCAGGGTCCAGGCGAGTTCGCCGGTGCGCCGGCCCCGGTCGGGGGAGTCCTCGGGAGTGCCGGCCAGGGCGCGGCGGGCCGCCGCCACCAGTTCCGTACGCAGGCCGAGGTCGCCGCCCGTCACCCCGTCCAGGTCGCGCAGCGCCGAGCAGAGTGTGCCCAGGTACAGCGGGAGGCGGGGGTCGTCGCCGGCCAGACGCACCGCCTCCCGGGCGGTCGCCACGGCCTCGTCCAGGTACGCGCGGTCGTGGTCGAGCCAGTGGCGGGCGCGCAGCGTGCCGCTCAGGTTGTTCAGCCAGGGCACGCGCTGCGCACCGGACTCCGGGCCCTCCTTGAGTGCCGCCCGGGCGGCCCGCACCGCGTCGTCCAGCAGACCCGGCTCCTGGGTGTGGTCGTAGAGCGTGACCAGCGCCTCCACGAGCACCGAGCGGCAGGCCCCGCGTTCCGGACGGGCCGACGGCAGCGCGTCCAGGGCCTCCTCCACGTCGCGCACCGCCGCTCTCAGCGTCTCGGTGTCTCCGGTCAGCCGGAAGAGGGCCAGGCGGTGGGAGGACAGGGTGCGCAGATGGCCGGGCCGGTCCAGGTGGCCGGGCGCGGTGGCGGCGACGGCCTCGGCGGAGACGGCCACCGCCCGGCGGGCCCACGCGGCGTCCCCGGTGCGTGCGGCCAGGTGGCCCAAGGTTGCGGAGGTGATGTTGAGGTAGGCGGGACGGCGCGGATCGTCGGGCGCGACGCGTTCCAGGGCCCGTTCCTCCAGGGCCAGCGCCTCGTGCGCGTCCGCGAGGTCGCCGCGGGCCAGGTACCGGGTGAGGAGGGCGCCGGCCGCGGACACCTGGTGCAGCGGGTCGCCGAGGGCGCCGGCCGCCGCCCGGCCCAGCGCGCAGGCCTCCTCCAGCGCGTCGAGGTCGCGGGTGGCCTCGTACCGGGCCCGCAGGTGACCGGCGAGGTTGTGCTGGTGGCGGGGGCGCAGCGGATCGTCCGGCGCGAGGCAGGCGAGCGCCTCCCGCTCGGCCGCGACGGCCGCGTCGAGGGCGGCCGGGTCGCGGCGGAACTGGTGGACGCGGTGCAGCACCAGGGCGAGGTTGGACAGACAGCCCGCCCGCGCCGGATGGCCCGGCGGAGTCAGCCGCACCGCCCGCCTGCCGTGCTCCTCCGCCTCGCTGAGCAGCGCGAGGTCCGTCGTCGTCTCGAACAGGGCGACGAGCGCGCCGCACTGGTTGCGGTGGACTTCGACGGGATCGGGATGCCGGCCGTCCAGCAGCGCGTCCCGTCCCAGCGCCACCGCCTCCTGGAGTGCCTCCGTCCGGCCGGACAGCCGCCACCGGTGGTACAGGTGCGAGGACAGCCGGCCTTCCAGCGCCGCCCGCAGCCCCGGCTCCGCCAGGGGCAGTGCCAACGCCTCCCGCACGTCGGCGATCGCCTCCTCCAGCGCCGCCGCACCCCCGACGCCACGGTCGAAACGCTCCCGCGCGGCGAAGGCGCGCCGGGCGAGGGAGAGGGCCCGGGCGAGGGAGGCGCCCGGACGACCGGAAGCCTCCGCCGGTCCGGGGGCGCCCGGGGCGGGGCCGCCCGGGGCGAGAGGGCCCGGCGCGGGAGTCCCGCCCGCGAGCCCGCCTTCGTCCGAGCCGGAGGCCCTGCCTCGACCTGGGCTGGGCCCCCGGCCCAAGCCCGAGCGGGACGCCCGGCCTTCGGCCGAGTGGGACGCCCGGCCTTCGGCCGAGTGGGACGCCCGGCCTTCGGCCGAGTGGGACGCCCGGCCTTCGTCCGAGCGGGACGCCCGGCCCTCGCCCGAGCCGGACGCCCCCTGAGGGGGCGCCGGCGCGATGGCGGTCTCCGGTGACGGCGGCCTCTCGGCCGGGGGCGGCTCCCCGTGACTCATCCGTGCCCCCGGCCCGGCACCCGTCCCCGCTCCCGCCTCGCCGGCGCCCCCCGTCTCAAGCGGAACCCCCCGTCTCCCCGGCGCGCAGAACCGCCTCCAGCAGCCGGCCGGTGTCCTCGGGCAGGAGCTGCTCCGCCTTGGCGGCGAGGGCCGCCGGGCCGGTGCCGAGGTGTTCGATGCGGCGGTGGATGTCGCGGCGGACGGCGTCCAGGGGGCCCGGGGCCTTGCCGGCGGCGGTGGACAGGGCCGCGTGCCAGGCCGTGAGGGCGAGGGCGACGCCCCGGACGCCGAGGGGGTCGTAGGTGACGGCCACCTCGCGTACGCCGACCGTCTCGTCCCAGTGGTCGGTGCGCACGTACCGCTGGTCGTAGCCCGTCACCACCTGCCGTTTCTTCTTCTTGTAGCCGACGAGGACCTCCTCGCTGACCCAGCGCTCGGCGACGAACCCGTCGCCGCCCAGCCAGTTGCCGATGCCGTCCAGGAACTCGTCGAAGTCGCCGGGCGACACCTTCACCTTGCGGCGGCGCGTCTCGTAGACCGGCCGGCTGTAGTCGGTCTCCTTGACCCAGTCGTAGCGCGGCACGTCCTCGTAGACGTCCTTCGAGCGCCGCTCGATGATCGGCTCGGTGGCCACCTTCCGCAGGCCGGCGAGCTCCTTGGCGGTGAGCGCCTCGAAGCGCTTCAGCCAGGGGCCGTGGTTGCGGCGGCCGCCGCCCGCGAGGCGGCCCGCGTACTCCACGAGCCGCCGGGCCGCCGCCACGGGCACCTCGCCGGCCGTGGCGTCCGACGCGGGCGTGACCGACGCGACCTGCGCGGCGAACCGGACCACGGCCTGCTGCACCTCCCGGCGGTACAGGCGCGGCGCCCGTTCGTGCTGGTAGGTGACGATCTCGGTCAGCGCGGTGTTCCCGCCGAGGCAGTCGCGGGCCGCGGACAGCAGCTCCGCCAGCCCCGCCCCGGAACGGCAGTCCATGGGCACGATCCGCGAGGTGTCCAGCCGCCGGCCCGCCTCCTGGTGCCAGCGCGCCAGGGCGGCGTGCGCGTCCTCCAGGTTCTGCGGGGTGGCGAGCCGCCTGCCGCCCTCGTCGTGGAAGAGGTTCAGCACGAACAGGACGCGCTCACTGCCGATCGCGCGCAGCAGGTCCACGATGTACGGCTCCTCGGCCCGGCCGACGCCCCGGTGCGGGGCGCAGAGGTACAGCACGAGGTCGGGGCGGAGCAGGTCGGGCGGGAGACCGGCGGCGGGGTGGGTGTCGTCGGCGACCTGCCGGCGCTCCTCGTACCGCAGGACCCGCAGCGCGTCCACGGTCGGCCACTGCGGTGCCTGCGGCAGACCCAGCGCCGTCCGGTTGAAGTTCTCCAGCCGGTCGTCGCCGGCCACGCCGGGCAGGTCGACGTAGGTGAGCCCGCGGGGGAAGCGCAGGACGTGGGCGGCGTCGGTGCAGTCCTGGAAGCCGGTCGAGCGCAGCAGGTCGTCGGAGCCGACCAGGAGGTTGCCGAGCGTGGACTTGCCGCTGCCGGTCCGGCCGGTGGACACCAGCCGGGGCAGCCGGCCCGCGGTGGTGGCGCGGGCCGTGCCCAGCCGCTTCTGGATGAGGGCGGCGCGCACGTCGCCGAGGGAGGGCTCGTCGAGGGTGAGCAGCGTCTGCCCCCTCGTGCGGGCGCTCATGACGTGGCCAGGAGGCGGTCGAGCAGCACGGCGATCTCCTCCTCCGCGTCGTGGCCCTTGCGCAGCAGCTTCGACAGCTGCGGCTCCGCCCGGTCCAGGACGATCGCGATCCGCTGCCGCTCCCGTTCCACGTACGTGTCGATGCCGTCCCGTCCGTCCTCGGCGAGGCAGTACGCCTCGACGCCCGTGCCGACCGACAGCAGCAGTTCGATCACCGGGAGGCCGCCCTTGAGCGCCTTGGTGCCGATGACGCGCTCGGTGACGTCCACGACCTCCTCGACGGTGGCGAGCACCTTCTCCTGGTAGCCGACGACCTTCTGGCGGATCTCGGTGACCGGGACCTCGACCTCCTCGTGGACGGTGCTCGTGGTCCGGTGCACGGAGTTGCGCCGGGCCCGCTCGCGCAGCGCGTCGTGCTTCTCCCAGCCGCCGCCGCCGAGGGCGTTGTCGATCTGGTCGACGGTGGCCTTGGCGTGCTCCTTCAGCGTGTTCAGGAAGCCGGTGCCGGTGACGTTCTCGACCTCGCGGGTGATCTTCTTCTTCTCCTTGCGGGTCGTCTCCACGAGGTCGAACTGCGGTTCCTTGGTGACGATGTCCCGCTTGCGTGTCGTGAGGTCCTTGGTGACGACCTTCTCGGACTGCTTCTCCCGCACCGACCGCGCCTCACGGTCGACCAGGTCCGCGAGCGCGTCCCGGAGGGCGGCCGCCGCGGCCCCGGCCTCGAAGGTGAGCACCCCGAACTGGCTGACGCCCTTGGCGGCGACCGCCACCAGGTCCTGGTTCCCGGCCTGCTGGTCCACGGTGTTGAGCGCCAGCCGGGCCGCGATCCGGTTGACCGTACGGCGGTAGTGCAGGCTGCGTTCCCGGCGGGCGTGCTCCTTGAGGTCGCCGTCCAGGACGGCCTGCATGCCGCCGAGCTTCTCAGGGGCGATCACCTGGCACAGCGCCCGGGTCAGGTCGTGGACGCCCGTGCCGCTCAGGGCGTCGAACTGGACGAACCGGGGCTCGACCGAGGTGCCGAAGACGTCCTGGTAGACCGACGTGATCTGCCGGCGCACGTTGAGCACGTCGACGTCCCGGGTGGCGCTCTCCCACGTGTTGAGGGCGACGACGACCTTGTCGCCGTACCGCTCCAGCATGTCCCTCAGGTAGTCCTGGTCGGGGCGGAGGAACAGGCGCTGGGGCACCACGAGGTAGACGATGACGTCCGGCGGGTACTTCTCGCCGAACTCCCGGTCGCGGTCGGCCGCCGCGACCTCCGTGCGCAGCACGCCGACCACCTTCTCGCCCTCCAGGGAGGCGTCCGTGAAGTCGAGCAGTTCGAACGACTCCGCCTTCCTGCCCCGTATCTGTTCGAGGCCGAGGGCGAGCCGGGCGAAGTTCTCGTACTGCTCGTCGCCGCCCGCGCCGGGGGTGTCGAAGTACCACAGGTCGCTGCGGAGCCTGAGCATGCCGATGTAGTCGGTGCAGTCCTGGTAGCCGGTCGAGCGCATCGCCCGCTCGCCGAACAGGAGGTTGCCGAGGGAGGTCTTGCCGGCGCCGGTCTGGCCCACGGCGAACTGGTAGACCGGCAGGCCGAACAGCCGGTCGTGGGACTGGATCTCCTCCACCACGCCGCGGCCTTCGAGGTCGCCGAGCGTCACGGCCCGCAGCAGTCCGGGCCGGTCCTGGAAGAGGGCTCTGAGCAGTTCCAGCGTGGTGTCCGGCGAGGGCCGCCGGCTGGTGTCGTCGCTCTGTGTTTCTGTCATGCCCCGACTTCACCCCCGCCGCCGCTTCCGACGACACCACCCCGGTGCTTCCCCGTGCTTCCCGCCGCTTCCGTGCGCTTCCCCTCCGCTTCCCGGGCGGTGCGCGGGTGGGGCCTGCCGGGCCGGACGGTCACGGGCCGGCCCCGGGCGGGCGGCGGTCGTAGGCGGTGAGGGCGGTGAAGTCGCCCGCGGTGAGCCAGTCCTGGCCGTCCGTGTCGACCGGACAGCCCGCCAGCCGCAGCCGGCTCGCGACCTTGGCGCGGAAGCCGGGCGCCCCCGACATCTGGACGAAGTTGCGCCCGCCGAGGTCGCTCACCGGCCGTTGGTCGCCGACGACCACGATGACCGTCCGGTCGGGGTGGGTCACCAGGGCCATGCCCAGTTCGAGCAGCACGTTCGGACGGGCCTGCAACGACCAGCGGGACTCGTGCGCCGCCTCCTGCGCCTCGTGCAGGTCGGGGTGGAGCCGGACGACGTCCTCGGGGGTCATCAGCACCACCACGGCCTGGGTGTACGGCATGGCCCGCGCGATCACCTCGCCCAGGAACGGGGACGCGCTGCCGGTGAGGGCGACCAGGTCCTCCCATTCGAGCGGGCACAGGCCGAGCGCGCGCAGGAAGACGAAGAACGCGTCGCGGGCCGGGGCGTCCCGGCCGTGGACGACGAAGACGTTGCGGGAACGGTCGCCGCCGGGCGCGCCCCCGGGTCCGCTGCCGGGTCCGCCGCCGGGCCCGGAGAGGGGCGCGGCGGGCCCGGAAGCGGGGGCCGCAGGCCCGGGGGCCGGGCCGGCTGCCGGTTCGGCCGCCGCTCCGCGCCCCGCGACGCCGTCCTTCGCGGAACGGTCTGTCGTGGTGCGGTCTGCCGTTGCACGGTCTGTCGTGGGGCGTTCTGCCCTTGCACGGTCTGCCCTTGCACGGTCTGTCGTGGAGCGGTCAGTCGTGGGGCGGTCAGTCGTGGGGCGGTCTGCCGTGAGGCCGTCCGTCGTGACGCCGTCCGGCGCGGCTTCCGCTAGGGGTGGGGCCGGGGGCGGCGGCGTGACGGGCCCGGGGGCCGGGGGAGGGTGGGCCGCGGTCAGTTCCCCGGCGCCGTCGACGGCGAGGCCGAGGTACGCCAGGTCGTCGTCGAGCCGTTCCAGGAAGGAACGGGCGAGGTCGGCGTCGTCGGCGAACGGGGTGCCGGGGGCGGCCGGCCGGGGCAGGTCGACGGCCCGGCGCAGGTTGTCGGCGGCGATGTCCACGGTACGGCGCAGGGCGCGCAGGTCGTTGAGGAAGAGCAGCGAGTCGAGCCTGCGCAACCGCAGCAGTCCGGCCGTCGCGCGGTCGCCGGCGCCGAGCCGGCGCAGTTCCGTGCCCAGCGTCTCCAGGGCGGCCCGCAGCTCCCGGGCCTGGTTGTCGCGCTGCCACACCCGCAGTTGGTAGCGGAGTTTGGCGGCGTGCAGCAGATAGCGGGCGAACGGGGGCAGGGCGGTGTCGCCCCGGGACCACAGCCAGGCGCTCGCCGCCGGATCGTCGTCGGGGGCGACGGCCACCAGGAAGCGGCGCAGGGCGCGTCCGTCGCCGTCGTCCCCGGTCTCCCACAGGGCCAGGCCGCAGGGGTGGGGGATGCCGCGCCGCCAGGCGGGGGAGGCGCGGACCGCCTCGGCGGGCAGCAGGCGGTGCAGCCGTGCGTACAGGGGCGGGGCGCAGGTGCGGACCTCCTCGGCGGAGGGGACGCGCGCCAGGTAGAGGCGGGCCTGGCCCAGCAGGTGCGGGGCGTGCCGGTCGGTGAGGGCGGACCACGCGCGGTTCGGGGCCCGCCAGCGTTCGCCCTCCTCGCCCCAGGCGGGCCCGGTGGGCCCGGCGGGCCGGTCGGACGCCAGGGACACCGACAGGTTGAGGACGTCCTGGTGGAGGCGGAGGACGGCCTGGCAGTCCGTGCCGGGGCGTTCCTGCGCGGCCAGTGCCCGCTCCGCGCCGAGCGGCAGTGCGCCGAGGTCGGCCGGCGGCACGGGCGGCAGTCCGGTCGCCGCGATCGGCTCGGTCATGCCGAAGAGCAGGCGGCAGCCGTTCCACAGGGCGTGCAGGGCGCGGTGGGCGGCGGGCGCGCCGGGGCCCTCGGCGGGGGCGTAGAGGTGGACGACCAGGTGCTGGTCGAGGAGTCCGGCCGGCCCGGTCACGGGCGTCCGCCGGTCCGCTGCCCGCCGCGGGGGCCGTCGTCCCGCGGACGGCCGTCCTCGTCCGCCATTGCGCCGGGGCCGCCCGACAGGGTGTGGATCAGATGGTTCAGTCGCTCCCGGACCGGCGGGGGTGCCGGTGTGGGGGCGGACTCCCGGGCGGAGCCGCGGTGGGTGTCGCCGATGCGGGTGATGCGGACGGGCCCGGCCAGCTCCAGGTCCACGGTGGCCTGGTCGAAGCGGTGCGCGTCGCCCGCGCGCAGGGCGCCCGCGGCCGTGTCGAGCAGGCGGGCCAGCCGCTCCCACCGGTCGGGTGGCAACCGCCACAGCCGGACGTCCCGGAGCACCACGAGGGCCGCCTCGCGCAGTTCGGGGGGCAGCTCACGCAGCGGCTCACTCATCGGCGTACCGTCCGGTGCCGTCCAGGCCTTCGACGAACCGGGCCACGTCCCAGATGCGGATCCGTTCCAGGGACGAGGTGCGGACGACGATGCGCAGTTCGGGCGCGACCGGGGTGCTGCGCGACGCCCGCAGGAAGGTCTCCACGATCATCCGCATGGACTCCTCGTCGCCGAGCCCGTCGATCCGGGCGAGCCGGGAGCCGACGAGCGGGACGGCCACCGGTTTGTACAGGCCGTGCACGGTCACCGACTCCCACAGCCGCTCCAGCGCGGCGCGCAGCTGGTCCTTCGTGCCGCGGGTGACGAGGTCGTTGCCCTGGCGGCAGTAGACGGTGGCGAAGATCCGTCTGCCGGGCAGCGGCAGCGGTACGACCGTGCCGACCGGGTAGCGCACGCGTTTGCCGCGCGGCTTGTCGCGGACGTTCTCCACCCCGGCGGGGGCCACCCCGCGCAGTGCCTTGCGCAGCCGGCGGTCCAGGTCCTCGCGGCTGCCGCCGTACACCCGGTGCAGCAGCTGGCCCTGCACGCTGTCCCGGCTGATGACGACGTCCTCGTCGGTCGAGGTGTCGAAGGTGTCGCCGAACCCGACGACGACATTGGCGTCGTCCTGGTCGAACAGGTCGCCCCGCTTGACCACGATCGTGGTGCGCAGCGGCCGGATCTCGTGGCGCAGCACCTCGTCGCCGTGCCGGGCCCGCAGGCTCTCCCGCAGGGCGCGCAGCGTGCGGGCGGCCTCCGGGTCGCCGGGCGCCTCCCGGGCCAGTGACTCGGCGATCGGCAGGGCCAGGTGCAGTTGCCCCAACTCGGCGTGCACGCGTACCAGTTCGCGGCGGGCCGTGTCGTACAGGTCGGTGAGCCTGCGGACCACGGGCCGGGCGAAGGGGGAGGTGGCCACCTCCTCGAACGGGGTGCCCCGCCACAGCCGCAGCGCCTCGTTCAGCATCGCCGCCGCGTGGCCGGGCGCGGCGTGGGTGGCCTGGTTCACCAGCCGTTCGAACTCCAGGCGGTCCAGCTGGTTCTGGTCCAGCACGAGCCGGTACGCCGACACCGGGTCCCGCCCGGTGAGGGACTGCTCGGTGCGCAGCAGGCCGGCCTGGTCGCCGGGGCGTCCGGCCGCCATGGCACGGCGCAGTTCGTGGACCCGTTTCTGCACCTCGGTGCGGTGCAGGCGGGTGATGCGCAACCCGGGCGGGGCTCCCCACAGTTCCTCGTAGAGCCGCCCGGCCGGAATGGTGTCGCCGTCGGCGGCGACGAGACGCAGCAGGAGTTTCACGGCCTGCGGCGAGAGGCGGACGCGCGCACCGTCGAGTTCGAGACACGCGGAGCCGAGGACCTTCACACGAATGCGCACCACATGGTCTCCAGGTGGCCGGTCTGCCTGCCCGTCCCCCAGACGCGGGCAGGGACGGAAGTCTATAACCTGCCAATGGCACAAATGGGGTTCCTTTGGCGGATCGATCGACAGAACGTGCGTTCCCGTCACAAGAGACACAGCCGCGACAAGAGACACAGTCGTCACCCCGCGCCGGAGCACAGGTGTCAGCAGGGCTTGCGCCACACCCCGAGTTCCGGCTTCTTCTGCATCGACGACAGTCTCAGCCGCCGCGCCTCGGGGCAGAAGGCGGCCGTCGGCTCGGCGTACTCCACGTGGAAGACCGCCTTGCCGGCCTCGATGAACGGGGTGAGCCGCCCGCACTCGTCGTACTGCGCGCACTCCTCGTTGACCGCGAAGTCGAAGTCGGCCAGCAGCTGCGGGATCTGGGGGAGGTCGTTCTTCAGGCCCACCGCCATCCCGCGCTCGTGGGCGAGAGCGGCGATCATGCGGTTGTAGCGGAGCTGGTCGCCGGCGGTGAGCGGGAAGCCGGTGTCGTTGCCGTAGCCCTCCACCAGGTCGGGCTCGACCGCGTCGAAGCCCTTGTCGCGGCACATGTCGAAGCGCCGTTCCATGAGCGGGCGCAGCACGGAGATCCGCCGGATGTCCAGCCAGCGCTCGCCCTCCCAGCCGTTGGGTCCGCCGAGCACCGAGCGGGGGAAGGCGTCGGCGTCGGGCCGGAAGTCCTCCCAGGCGCCCACGTTGACGTAGCAGATGACCTTGCGCCCGTCGCGGTGCAGACGGGCGACGTCGGCCGCGGAGTTCTCGAAGCCGTCGATGTCGTAGACGGGCACGTCGGCCGACGGGTCGACCGCGCCGTCGAGCTGCCACTGCCAGGCCAGACCGGGGCGAGGCTGCCAGCGGGCCTGCGCCGTGCCGCGCCCGTCGGCGGACCCGCGCGAGCCGTCCGAGGCCTCCGAGGCCTCCGAGGCGTCCGAGGCGTTCGGGCCGTCCGGGGCGTCCCGGCCGTCCGTGCCGGAACAGCCGGTCAGGGTCCAGGCCGCGAGCGCGGCCAGCAGTGTCACGTACGCCAGTGCCTTGCTTCTCATCGCTCCGTCCCGTTCAGTGCGGGCGTCAACGCGGCCCAGGGGTTGGGGAGTTGCCCGGTCACCGGCCCGCAGACCGCCGCGCCCCGCTCGTGCGCGGTGCGCACGGCGAGCGGGACGAGCGCCCGCGGGACTCCGTAGACCAGGTGGCACAGCCGGCCGGGCGGATGGCGGGCGGTCCACGCCGGCCGGCTGAACGCCGAGACGTACGTCGACCAGGGGCCCTCGAAGGTGACGGTCAGGTCGGCGAGGCGGGCGTACCCGGGCGCCGGGTGCACCCCCGGGTTCAGCACCACCGTCCCGGCCCCGAGCCGGCGCACCGCCCGCACCAGCCGGCGGCACGCGGGCAGCCCCTCGGCCGTCGCCGTGACCCGGTCGAGGAAGCAGCCGTCGGCCGCGTACCACTCCCGGTGCCGGCGGACGTCCTCGGTCACCTCGGCCCGGCCGCGCACCCCGTAGTCGGTGTCGACGTAGCCCAGCAGCCGCCCCCCGGCCGCCCGCAGCGCCGCGGCCGCCGCGGTGAACGCCGGGTCGGGGCGCTCGCCCGGCCCGTTCGCCGGGTTGAGGACGACGCCGTAGGTGTCCGCGGCGGCGGTGATCAGCCGGTGCCAGGCGCCCGGGTCCTCGGCCGGGTGGACGTAGAGCGGGACCAGCAGGTTCAACGGTCGCCCTCCCACAGGGCGGCCAGCGCCTCCTCGAGGGTGTGCGCGGGCCGCCAGCCGAGGGCCGCCTCGGCGGCGGTGATGTCGGAGCACTGCCACGACACCTCCGCCGACCGGGCCGAGCCCGCCGGACCCCCGGCGTCCTCCTCGATCCGTCCCCGGAACCCGGCCCGCCGGGCCAGCCCGTGGACCAGCTCGCGCACCGGGACGGCCCGGCCCCCGCCGACGTTGAGGACCGGCGGCAGCGGACCCGGCGCGGTGACCGCGAGGGCGACGGCCCGCGCCACGTCCCGTACGTCGACGAAGTCGCGGTACGCGGACAGGTCCCCGAGCCGCAGCACCGCGTCCGGGTCCGGCCCGGCGGCCCGCAGCAGCCGCCGGGTCCGCCCGGGCAGGCCGGTGGACGGCGCCCCCGGCCCCACCGGGTTGCCCACCCGCAGCACCACCGCGTCCAGGCCGGACGCGGTCACCGCGGCCGTGCCGGCGAGCTTGGTCGCGCCGTACGGGCCGGCCGGCCGGGTGGCCGCCGACTCCGTCACCGCGAGGCCGGGCGCGCCGGGGCCGTACTCGGCGGCCGAGCCCAGGTGGACCAGGCGGGCCGCGGGAGCCGCCTCGCGCAGTGCGGCACACAGCACCGCGGGGCCGCGGGCGTTGACCTCCGCGAGGGTCACGGCGTCGCCGCCGGTCGCCCCCGCGCAGTTGACGACGGAGTCGGGGGCCGCCGACGCCAGCGCCTTCGCCAGCCGTTCGGGGCGGACGGTGGCGAGGTCGACGGGGAACGCGGCGGCGGACGAGCGGCCGGCGCCGAGGACCGTCACACCCGGCAGGGCGCTCAGCCGCCCGGCGACATGGGCGCCCAGATAGCCGGTGTGACCGAGGACGAGGATGCGCATGCGGTGCTCAGGCTCCCTTGAGCAGTAGCGACTTGCGGGTGGTGAACTCGGCGTTGGCCCGGTCGTAGTCGTCCGGGCGGCCGATGTCCAGCCAGTAGCCGTCGAACTCGTAGGCGTGCGGCGGTCTGCGCTCCCGCAGCAGGTCGAGGACCAGCTCGTCGAAGCCGAGCGGCAGCCCCGGCGTGTACGCCTCCAGCGTCGCGCGGGACAGGCCGTAGACGCCCATCGAGACCCGGTAGTCCATGCTCGGCTTCTCGGTGAACGCGACGACCTTGCTGTCGTCGGTGGTCAGCACCCCGAAGTCGATGCTCACGGTGCGGGCGTACGTGGCGATGGTCAGCGGCGCGCCCGACTCCCGGTGCCGGCGCAGCACGTCGGCGTAGTCGAGGTCGGTGAGGACGTCGCCGTTCATCACCAGGAACGTCTCCGGCAGCCGGTCGCGCAGGTTCAGCAGCGGGCCCATGGTGCCCAGCGGGCTCTCCTCGGTGGCGTAGTCGACGGCCATGCCCCACTGGGAGCCGTCGCCGACGTAGGCGCGGATGATCTCGCCGAGGTGGCCGATGGCGAGGGTGCAGCTGGTGAAGCCGGCCGAGGCGAGCTGGCGCAGCACGATCTCCAGGATGGCGTGCTGGTCGCCGATGGGCACGAGCGGCTTGGGCAGCGCGGTGGTGTACGGGCGCAGCCGTACGCCCTTGCCTCCCGCCAGGATCACTGCGTGCATGGGGCTCCTCCTTCGTGGATGTGCTTCGGACCGGCCGGACGGACCGGACGGGAGTCAGATGTTGTAGATGCCGGTCTTGTAGCGGGCCAGGTTGGCCGGGTCGCGGAAGAACTCCACGGTGCGGGCGAGCCCTTCCTCCAGGGTGTGCGCGGGCTGCCAGCCGGTGGCGGCTGCCAGCCGGCTCGCGTCCGCGACCAGCCGCATCACCTCGGAGTTCGCGGGCCGGATACGGGTGGCGTCCTCCCGCACGTCGAGGGCGGTGCCCATCACCTTGCCGATCAGCGCGACCAGGTCCCCCACGGAGATCTCGCCACCGGTACCGGCGTTGAAGGTGCGCCCGACGACCCGTTCCGCGGGCGCGGTGCCCACCGCGAGGAACGCCCGCGCGGTGTCCTCGACGAAGGTGAAGTCACGGGTGGGACGCAGGTCGCCCAGGGTGATCGCGCGCTCCCCGGCGGCGACCTGGCCGATGACGGTGGGGATGACCGCCCGCATCGACTGGCGCGGCCCGAAGGTGTTGAACGGCCGCAGCGTCACCACCGGCGTGCCGAAGCTGGCGTGGTAGCTGTCGGCCAGCCGGTCCCCGCCCGCCTTCGACGCGGCGTACGGCGACTGGGTGTTGATCGGGTGGTCCTCGGTGATCGGCACGGTCTGCGCGGTGCCGTACGTCTCGCTCGTGGACGTGTGCACCAGCCGGGGCGTACCGAGGGCGCGGACCGCCTCCAGCACGTTGAGGGTGCCGGTGACGTTGGTGTCCACGTAGCTGTGCGGTGCCTGGTAGGAGTACGGGATCGCGATCAGCGCGGCCAGGTGGTAGGCGGTGTCGGCGCCTTCCAGCAGGCCCCGGACCGAGCCGGGGTCGCGGACGTCGCCGAGGACGACCTCCACCTGGTCCAGGACGTCCGGGTGCAACGTCTCCAGCCAGCCGTAGGAGGAGAAGGAGTTGTACTGGGCCATGGCCCTGACCCGGTGGCCGGAGGCGACCAGCGCCTCGGTGAGATGGGAGCCGATGAAACCCTCGGCTCCGGTGACGGCGGCGAGCGGTGCGGAGGTCAACGCGGTGGTCCTTTCGGTCGGTGGAGGGGAGGAGCGGGGTGGCGGTGCGGGGTCGGGCCCCGGGAGGGGGCAGGGGCCGGGCGGTGCGGATCGGTGCGGCGGCTGTGGTGGTGTCAGGCGTGCGCGGCCGGGCGGCCCAGCAGCCGCAGCGCGCACGCCGCCAGACAGAGCGCCGCGGCACCGCAGCCGAGCGGGAGCACGGCCGGGCCCGGTGGGAGGTGCCAGAGGGTGACCGCCCCGGCGCCGCCCGCCGCGGCGAGACAGATGCCGGCCGACGGCCAGGCCGCCCCGAACGCCTGGAGCAGCAGCGCGGTCCACAGGGCCGCCGCCAGAGGCAGTACGACGGCCGGTTCGGCGCCGGTGAGCAGGGCCGCCGGCAGCAGCGGCAGGACGTAGGCGGTCAGACACAGGCCGAGGACGCCGGCCGAACGCAGCCGGAACCCCGCCGGAGTGACGGTGGCGCGCAGCGCGGCCACCGACAGCCCCCGGTAGCGGTACAGCAGCCACTCCGCCGGTCCCATGCTCACCGTCAGCACGATCACCGCGTACGGCTCCCGCTCTCCCGCCAGCAGCACCAGCACTCCCGCCGCCAGCCCGAACAGGCCGTACGGCAGCGACCGCAGCACAGGCGGCCGGCCGGCGCCGGGCACGGCGGGCGCGGCGAGCGCGCCCCGCAGGGCGTGGCCGGTGACGGCGAGGACGGCGAGCAGCGCCAGCAGCGGGAGCCCCGCCCGCAGCCACGGTCCCGGCTCCGCCCAGGGCAGCACGGCGGCACCGGCGACCAGCGGAGCGAGCGCGGCCGCCAGCAGTCGTTCCCGGCCCAGGACGAGCAGTACGCCCGCCGCCGCGAGGTACGCCGACTGCGCGGCCGCCACCAGCGTCACCGGCCCGCCCCCGGCGGGCAGCGCGGAGGCCGCCGTGGCCACCACGGCCCCCACCGGCGCGCCCACCAGGAGGGTGCGGCCCGCCTCCCGGGGCCCGGTAGCCCTCCGCAGATGGGCGCGGTGGCCCAGCGCCTGCCCCCACGCCCAGGACACCAGCCCCGCCACGACGAGCACGGCGGTGTGCCGGCCGGCGTCCCACAGCGGCGCCGTGAGCAGGTAGGCGAGGCCCGGCAGCGCGAACAGCACACCCCGCAGCAGACAGCGCACGGTGTCCGGGCGCCACGGGTCGGCCGCCGGCGGAGGATCGGGGAACGTGCGCGGAACCCGCTCGTACAGCGCGGCGGCGAGCGAGAACAGGTCCGGGTGGCCGTACCGCTCCTTGATCACCGAGCCCGGCAGGCCCTCCGCCTCCAGCAGCGCGGCCACCTCGTAGGGGTGGACGGCGGGCCCGACGCGGTCGGCGAGTTCGGCGGCGAGGGCGCTGACCGCCTCCTCGTCCGGTCCGGTGCCCGGCAGCCGGATGGCGAGCGTGGTGTCGTCCAGGGCCCACCGCGGGCGGCGGCGCGGCGGGCGGGTCCCGGCGAGGCGGAGCGCGAGCGTGTCCCGTTCGGCGCCGCCGGGTTCGAGGGAGATCGGGCCGCTCATCCGGCGAGGCTCCCCGTGACCGTCGGGACCGCTCGTTCGACGCGGGCGTCGTCCGCCGTCACGCCCCGCCCCACCGTGGGCAGCTCCTGGTAGACGGACCGGAACGTGTCGACGGTCTGCCGCAGGGTGAACTGCTCGATCACCCGCAGCCGCGCCCCCTCGCCCATCGCCCGCCGCCGCCCCGGGTCGGCGAGCAGCTCCAGCGCCGCCGCGGCCATCGCCGCCGGATCGCGCGGCGGGACCACCAGCCCGGTGTCGCCGACGGCCTCCCGCACCCCGCCCACGTCGGTGGAGACGGTCGCCCGGCCGCACGACATGGCCTCGATGAGGGTGAACGGGAAGCCCTCGCTGATGCTGGAGAGCATCACGACGTTGCCGGCCGCGTAGGCGTCCTTGATGTCGTCGACGCGGCCCTCGAAGGTGACGGCGTCCGCGTGACCCAGCTCGGCGGCCAGCGCCTCGCACCGCTCCCGGTAGGCCTCGCCGCCGCGCGGTGTCCCGCCGAACAGCCGCAGCCGGGCGTCGGGACGATCGGCCCGCACGAGGGAGAAGGCACGGATCAGGGTCTCCAGGTCCTTGATCGGGTCGACCCGGCCCGCCCAGCTGAGGGTGGGCGCCTCCGGCTCGGGCCCGGCCGGCGGGAACGCGGCGGGATCCACGCCGTTGTAGACCGTGCGGATCGACTCCGGGGCGGCACCGCCCTGTTCCTCCCACAGCCGGTTGTAGCGGTTGCCGGGAGTGATCAGGGCGGCCCGGCGGTACGTCTCCTCGGCCAGCAGCCGGAAGAAGCCGAGGACGACCGCCTTCACCGGCCAGCGGTAGGGGGCGGTGCGGTAGCCGAGGTAGCGCTCGCGCAGATAGACGCCGTGCTCGGTCAGCAGCAGCGGGACGCCGTGCCGTTCCAGGGCGGCGAGGCCCGGCAGGACGGCGACCCCGCCGCTGACCGCGTGGGCGACTCCGGTCTCCGGCGGCGGCGCCGCCAGCGGGCGCAGCGCGTGCTCCAGCAGGGCGGTCGCGGTCAGCGCGTCGTGCACGGTCGGCCGGGCCTCGCGCACGGCGAGCCCGGGCCGGTTCCAGACGGCGGTCAGCTGGGCGATCGCCCGGTCGCCGCGCAGGAAGGCGCTGAGCCCGCCGTCGGCGGCCGACCGGGCCATCGTGTACAGGGCGGGCCCGAAGCCGTCCTCGGCGCGCGGGTCGACGAGCGCGGTGAGGAACTCCTCGTAGGCGGTGGCGAGTCGCTCGCGCGGGCGGCCGCGGGGCGGGCGGCCCTCGGGCGGAGCGCCCCACATCGGGACGGAGAGCACCCGTGAGACGTGCGCGGGCAGCTCCCACACCAGGGGTTCGCGGCCCGTGCCGGTGACCGCGATGACGTCGAAGCCGACGTCGGGCATGCCCTGCACGAGCTGGTCGCACCAGACGCTCACACCGCCGTGACTGTGCGGGTAGGTGCCTTCGGTGAGCAGGGTGACGCGCGTTGCGCCGGGGCGCCGCGCGCCGTGGGGATCGTGCATCGATGTGCTCCACGGCCGAGGTGTGGGGTGGTTGGTGTGGGGTGGTCCGCGCCGGGCCGGTCGGCCGACGGCGGTCGGCCCCTGCGGGGAACCGTTTCGCCTGTGTGGTCCCGGCCGTGGGTGTGGGCCGGTTGGCCGGTTGGCCGGTTGGCCGGTGGGGTCCGTGGGCGGCCGTCTGCTGTGCAGCTCCCAGCCCGTAGATCCGCGCGCCAGCCCGAAGAACCTGTCCGTAGACCCGTCCGCCGACCGGCCCTTGGACCCGTCCGCCGACCGGTCTCAAGACCCGTCCGCCGACCGGTCCTTGGACCCGTCCGCCGACCGGTCTCAAGACCCGTCCGCCGACAGGTCCGTAGACCCGTCCGCCGCCCAGCCCCTGGGCCGGTTGGCCGGCGTGTCCGTGGACCGGCCTGCCGGCGGAGAGGCGGACCGGATCGCGGACCGGCGTACCGACCGGCGTACCGACCGGCGTACCGACCGGCGTACCGACCGGCTTGCGCCCCGGCTCCCGGGCGCGTCCGGGAGCCGGGGCGCCGCCGCCTCAGTCGCGCGCGGTGTACGGCACCTGCCGGGTCGCGCCCGCCGGGACGCGGGTGTCCGGCGCGGGCGCGGTGACCTCCGCCGACGTGGTGGCGGCGGCCGACGCGGTGCCGGCGGCCGGTTCGTCGGCGGCGGCGTCGGCGGCGGCCGGCAGGGCGAACGTGAGCGGGGTGCCGCCGGCCGGCGTCCACCCGGACACCGCGCCCGCGTAGGCCTGGCCGAAGGCGGCGCCCGCCAGGGTCGTGCCGGTGGGCAGGGTCGCGGTGAGCGCGAGCCCGTCCGGGGCCTCCACGGTCACGGTGTCGCCGACGCGGTAGGCGGTCACCTGCCCGGCGTCCAGGGCGGCCCGCCAGGCGGCGCGGCGCTGGAGTTCGGTGCCGATGTCCTTCATCCGCAGGTTCACCACAGGGGTGTCGTCGGCGAACAGCGCCGCGTAGCCGTCGAGGACGCCGCTGAGCACGGGGTAGGCGATCCGGTCCTCGGCCAGGTTCGACTGGTGGATGAAGTGCGGCTTCGGGTCGTTGGCGAGGACGTGGCCGAGGGCGATCCGGGTCTCCAGCGGCACGATGTGCCCGGTGTAGCCGGTGGCCGGGTCGAGCGGGGCCGCCAGACAGGTCGTGGTGGCCGGGTTGTCCTCGCAGATGCCGCTGCCGCCCTGGGCGCGGCTGGTGTAGATCCAGTTGTACTCGTCGACCTGCTCGGCGGCGCGCCCCGCGTTGTAGAAGACGTTCACCGGGTAGCGCGGGACGGTGGTGGCGGGGCCCACCGCGCGCTGGGCGGGCTCACGGGAGTTGTCCGAGCCGAGCCAGGCGATGCCGTTGTCGCCGAGGGCGAGCGCCAGGTTGGGGTTGTCCTCGGTCTGCTGCGGCAGCACCTTCATGCCGGAGTGCTCTCCGGTGACCAGCTCGTCGTCCTCCAGCGGCAGTCCGGCCGTCTCGCCCCAGACCCGGTTGGTGGCGATCTCGTCGGAGATCTCGGCGCGGCTCACCCACTGGACGGCTCCGCCGGCGTCGGTGGCGCACCGCCAGGGCACCACCGTCGTGTCCTGCACGCAGCCGAGGAAGGCGTGCGTGTAGGTGTGGTTGATCCAGCGGAACTGCTCCCGGTCGGTGATCAGTTCGTCGGCGAGCAGGTCGACGCCGCCGTTGTCCTCCCGGTGGTCGACGCTGCCGGCGCCGTTGTAGGCGAAGTCGAGGGTGAAACCGTGCTCGTTCTGCCAGGAGACGGCCTGGTCGACGTCCTCGGGGGTCATCCGGATCGGGTCGGGGGTGGCGTTCGGGTCGGTGCAGTCGACGTCGCCGGGCGTGCAGTTGAGGGTGGTGTTCCAGCGGTCGTCGGCGGCGAACACGTCGTCGACGTGCACGGCGAAGTAGTTGCGCGAGGCGCCCAGGTGCACGCCCTGCGTCGCCCACTCGACGATGCCGCGGGCCAGCAGCCGGAACTGCTGCTGGTACTGGTTGTAGACGAAGGTGACGACCAGCTCGCGCCGCCCGTCGTGCCGGTACTCGCCCACCAGTGAGCCCCGCGTCGTCCCGCCGGGGATCGGGGCGTCCACGTACGAGGTGAAGTCGGCGCCGGCCGCGGGCGTCGACAGGTACGCGTAACTCTCGCCCACGGCGGGGTCGTTGTCCTCGAAGGGCACCGCCCCGTCCAGGTAGCCGAAGGGGCCCGCCTTCCCGGCGGCCGTGACCGACGCCTCGGTCCCGTCGACGCTGCCGGAGTAGCCGCCGTACACGGGATACTGCAGACCCGCTTCCGGACGCGCGTAGGTGTAGGCGTCGACCTGGGGTACGGCGTACGTCCGCTCGTAGTCCGCGAGCGCCGCCATCTCGGCGGAACCGGCCGCGAACGGGTTGTCGTTGGGCAGCACGACCGCCTGGAACTTGGCCCGCGGCCGGCCGTCCACCGTGTCCGCGAGGAACCCGGCGTCGATCACGGTCCGGTCGGACCGGGTCAGGTCGATCTCGGTGTACGGCGTTCCCGCCGCGTCGAGTTCCGCCGCGATCGCGTCGGTCGACGGGCCGCCGTCGCTCACCACCAGCACCCGCAGGTCGACGCGGGGTGCGGTGGTGTCGGCGTGGGCCGCGCCGGCCGGCAGGCCCAGCGCGGCGATGAGTACGCCCGCCGTCAGCACGGCGGTGCGTATGGTCCGCTTCATGCGGTGAAGTCCCCCTCCCGGGCAGGGGTGGGCACGGCTCCCGTGGAGCGGACGCACCCCCTTGCGCGACCCCGGCGTCCCCCTCAGAAGCCGGTCGTCGACGCATCCGTCGCGTCACATGGTGATGTCTGTGTGTAGCTTTTGCGGTCATGCTGCGAAACATGACGGAAAAGCGCAGGTGTCCATCAGGGCGCTTTTGGAACGGAATTGAGCGTTCGGCCGCCCGTCGGGGCGAGGGGTGCGTGACGGGCGCGAGTGGTTCGTGTGCAGGTCCGGGCCGTGCGCGGCGCACCGGCGGGTCGGTCGGGTCCGCCGGGTGCGGTGCCAGTGGTCCACACCGCGGTGCTGACTGATCAAGGACTGCTTTCGAGTCACCCGGGCGCTGTGACCCGGGCGTTGTCGCCCGGGCGTCGTCCCCCCGGGCGCTCTCGGCCCGCGGGCTGTCGGCCCGCGCGCTCTCGGTCCGCGCTGTGTCGGCCCGGACCCCGTGAGGCCGTCAGGCGCAGAGCACGCGGGTCTCGGGGGTGTACACCGGACCGCCGCTGACGCTCGTGCTGTCGCTGAACTCGGCGTAGAAGTACGAGTAGAAGCCGACGTTGCCGTTGCAGCCGGAGTCGGCGGCGATCTGGAGCGTCAGCGTCACGGTGCGGCTCTGGCCGGGCGGGACGGTGGTGCCGTAGTTGGGGCCGAGGTCGGCGGGCCCGGTCCCGGAGCAGGGGGTGGAGCCGGCGGCCGTGGCCAGGGCGCAGCCGGTGAAGGAGTACTTCAGGTCGGGGCGCTGGGTGGTCAGCCAGGTCGGGTCGATCGTCTGGTACACGAACCAGATGTCGTAGGTCTTGTTGTTGGTGATCGTCATCGACAGGTTCACCGTGCCGCCGGGCGTGGTGGTCGCGGTGTCGGTGGCGAACGTCAGCTCGGCCGGCGCGGGGTCCGCGCTCGCGCTGGGGGCCAGGCCGAACACGGCCAGTACGACGGCGAGGACGGCGCTGAGGCCGAGGCGTCTCATCAGTGGTGATCGCATGGGCCGGGAGGCTAGGCAGGCGGCACGCCCGTCGTCTGCACCTCCGGTCGCCTCCACGGCGCGGATCGGCTGGAAGTGCGCGGCATGTGAGGAACGTGTGAAGGGTCCTTTCCCGCGTGGTTACGGGGCATGCGGGGCGGACGGCCGGAAAGGCGGCGCCCCGGCGGTATTGGCGCGTACCGGACCGGTGGGCCGCCCCCGTGGACGCGCCGGCCCCCGGGACATCTCGGCCATCCGCCGATTTCTGGCCCACCCTGCCCCCGACCGGTCCCCACCCTGCCCCGCCCTGCCCCCACCCTGCCCCCGACCGGTCCCCGCCCCCGGCCCGGCTCCCCGCCCGGCCCACCGTCCTGCTCCCCTCGCCCGGGCCAAGCCCGACCCCCCGCCCGGCCCACCCCGCACCCCCCGTACCGCCGCCCGTCACATCGGCGCCATGCGGCCCTTCCCTGGCGTTGTGCGCCCCTGGAACACTCCTTGCGCGCGCACTCCGTCACGGCACCGGCCGGCCGTCGCCCTCCCCCTGGTACGAGAGGTCTCTCACCCATGCCCGAAGTCAACCGGCGCCGCTTCCTCCAGATCGCGGGTGCCACCACGGCCTTCAGCGCGCTCGCGAGCAGCATCGAGCGCGCCGCCGCCCTGCCCGCGAACCACCGCACCGGGTCGATCGAGGACGTCGAGCACATCGTCGTCCTCATGCAGGAGAACCGTTCCTTCGACCACTACTTCGGTACGTTGCGGGGTGTGCGCGGCTTCGGTGACCCGCATCCGGTCACGCTGCCGAGCGGCAAACCGGTGTGGTACCAGTCGGACGGCACCAAGGAGGTGCTGCCCTTCCACCCCACCGCCGACGACCTCGGCATGCAGTTCCTGGAGGGCCTGCCCCACAGCTGGCCCGACGGCCAGGCCGCCTACAACGGGGGCCGGTACGACCGTTGGGTGCCGGCGAAGGGCACCACGACCATGGCGTACCTCACCCGTGAGGACATCCCGTTCCACTTCGCCCTGGCGGACGCGTTCACGATCTGCGACGCCTACCACTGCTCGTTCATCGGCTCCACCGACCCCAACCGGTACTACCTGTGGTCCGGCCACACCGGCAACGACGGCCTGGGCGGCGGACCGGTCCTCGGCAACGACGAGCTCGGCTACGACTGGACGACGTACCCCGAGCGCCTGGAGCGGGCGGGCGTCTCCTGGAAGATCTACCAGGACATCGGCGACGGGCTCGACGCGCGGGGCTCCTGGGGCTGGATCCAGGACGCCTACCGCGGCAACTACGGCGACAACTCGCTGCTGTACTTCAACGCGTACCGCGACGCGCAGCCCGGCGACCCGCTGTACGACAAGGCCCGCACCGGCACCGACGTCAAGAACGGCGACGGCTACTTCGACCGGCTGCGGGCGGACGTCCGGGCCGGCACGCTGCCGCAGGTCTCCTGGATCGCCGCCCCCGAGGCGTTCTCCGAGCACTCCAACTGGCCCTCGAACTACGGCGCCTGGTACATCTCCCAGGTGCTGGACGCGCTCACCTCCGACCCCGAGGTGTGGGCGAAGACCGCCCTGTTCATCACCTACGACGAGAACGACGGCTTCTTCGACCACCTGGTGCCGCCGCTCCCGCCGGAGTCCGGGGCCGGGGGCAGGTCCACGGTCGACGTCTCGCTGGACCTCTTCGCGGGCAGCGCGACCCACACGGCCGGCCGCTACGGGCTCGGCCCGCGTGTGCCGATGCTCGTCGTCTCCCCGTGGAGCAAGGGCGGTTACGTCTGCTCCGAGACGCTCGACCACACCTCGGTCATCCGGTTCATGGAGCGCCGCTTCGGGGTGCGCGAGCCGAACATCTCGCCCTGGCGGCGCACCGTCTGCGGCGACCTCACCGCGGCATTCGACTTCGCCCGCACCGACGCCCGGCCGGTCACGCTGCCCGACACCGGCGGCTACGAGCCCCAAGACCGCGAGCGCCACCCCGACTACCGTCCCGTCCCACCCGCCGAGGGCGCCCTTCCCCGTCAGGAGCGCGGCCTGCGGCCCACCCGCCCGCTCGGGTACGCACCCGCCGTGGACGGATCGTCCGACGCCGCCACGGGGGCGCTCACGCTCACCTTCGCCTCCGGCCCCAGGGCCGGTGCCGCCTTCCTCGTCACCTCCGGCAACCGCACGGACGGGCCGTGGACGTACACCACCGAGGCCGGCAAGAAGATCTCCGACACCTGGGACCCGGCCGGCTCCGACGGTACCCACGACCTCACCGTGCACGGCCCGAACGGCTTCCTGCGGGTCTTCCAGGGCGCAGCGAAGCAGGCCGGATGCGAGGTGGTCGCCCGGCACGTCGGCGACGGGCTGGAGCTGACCTTCACCAACCGGGGCTCCGGCACCGCCGCCTTGACGGTGGCGGACGGCTACGGCGGCCGTACGACGACCGTCCGGGTGCGGGTCGGGGCGGTCCTCAAGCGCACCGTCGACCTGAGCGCGAGCCGGCGCTGGTACGACCTCACGGTCACCTCGGACGCGGATCCGGCCTTCCTGCGCCGGTTCGCCGGACACGTCGAGAACGGCCGGCCCGGCGTCAGCGACCCCGCCATCGCCACGGAATGAGGGCAATGCGCTGGTAAAGGCCGGGTGAACACCGCATCGTGGGGACTGGTCAGGTCCTGGTGGGCTCGGGATAGTGTGCCCCGGTGACCACGCATTCGAACACACCTGCAGGTTGGTATCCGGACCCCCACGGAGCGGTGCGGACCCTGCGGTACTGGGACGGCACCCAGTGGACCGAGCACACCCACGCCGACCAGCAGGCGCCGGCGCCGGGGCAGCCCCCGGCCCAGGTGCCCGCACAGCCCGCCGGGCCCGACCCGCGCGTGCAGCGCCAGGTGCAGCAGCAGGCCGGCGTCGCCGCGAGCGGCGCCGGCGGCGGCACGCTCTTCAGCGAGCCGGTGCTGGTGGTGAACCAGAAGGCCAAGCTGATCGAGCTCACCAACGAGTACACGGTCATGGACCAGCAGGGCAACCAGCTCGGCTCGGTCGTCCAGGTCGGGCAGAGCGCGCTGCGCAAGGTCCTGCGCTTCGTCGCCAGCGTCGACCAGTTCCTGACGCACAGGCTGGAGATCCGCGACGCCCACGGGCAGCCGGTGCTGCTGCTGACCCGGCCCGCGAAGGTCTTCAAGTCGCGGGTGATCGTCACCCGCCCCGACGGTCAGCCGGTCGGCGAGATCGTCCAGCAGAACGTCTTCGGGAAGATCAACTTCGCGATGACCGCGAACGGGCAGCAGGTCGGCGCCATCAAGGCCGAGAACTGGCGGGCCTGGAACTTCGCGATCGTCGACCACGCGGACAACGAGGTCGCCCGGATCACCAAGACCTGGGAGGGCCTCGCCAAGACGCTCTTCACGACCGCCGACAACTACGTCCTGCAGATCCACTACCAGCTGCCCGAGCCGCTGCTGAGCCTGGTCGTCGCCACGGCGCTCACCGTGGACACCGCGCTCAAGCAGGACTCGCGCGGTTTCGGCTGACGGAGCCCGCCGCCCCGCCCCGCTTCAGGCGTCGGCCGCCGGCCCGGCCGCCGACTCCTGAAGCGGGGCGGGGCGCCCCGGCCCGCCCGTCCGCCGGGGCAGCAGCCCGGGTTCGGGCGAGGCCGTGCGCGGCTCCAGTGCCAGCACCGCCGCCACCGGGTGCTCCTCCCCACCGACCAGCGCCGCCTCCGGCGCCGGCGCCGCGGCCACCGGGTGCTTCTCTCCACCGACCAGCGCCGCCTCCGGCGCCGGCGCCGCGGCCACCGGGTGCTCCGCCCTGCCGGCCTGTCCCGGATCCCGCGTGAGCACCGCCGCCACCTGGTGCTCCTCCCCGCCGGCCGGCTCCGGCTCCGGCGTGAGCATGGCCGCCGTCGGGTGCTCCGCCCTGCTGGCCGGCGTCGGTACCGAGGCCACCGGGTGCTCCGCACCGTCGGCCGGTCCCGGCTCCGGCGTGAGTACCACCGCCACTGGGTGCTCCGCCCCGCCGACCGGTGCCGGCTCCGGCGCCGCCCGGGACAGCAGCACCACGCCCCACCCGGCGAGGGCCGCCCCCGCCAGCGCCAGCGGCACGCCCGTCGCCCCGCCCCGGAGCCGTTCGCCCAGCAGCGCGAGGCCGATGACCGCGGCGGCCACCGGGTTCGCCAGGGTGACCACGGCGAGCGGGGCGCCGAGGCCGCCCCGGTAGGCGGTCTGCGACAGCAGCAGCCCGGCCGTCGCGAACGCGGCGACCAGCAGCGCCACCCCCACCACCTGCACGCTGAGCAGCGGGTCCGACCGGTCAGTGGCGGCCACCGTGACGGTCTGGGTGAGCGCCGAGGCGACGCCGGAGGCGAACCCGGACGCGGTCGCGTGCCGCAGCTCGGGGCGGGTGCCCGGCCGCGCCAGCAGCCCGATGAGCGCGGCCGTGGACCCCGCCACCGTGATCGCCTCACCCACGCCGAGCACGTCCTCGGGCGCCGGCCCGGACGCCGCGGCGAGGATCGCCGCCAGCCCCAGCAGGGTGAGCGCGGTGCCCCGCCACTCGGCCGTGCCGACCCGCCGCCCCGCGACCCTGGCCCCCAGCGGCACGGCCGCGACCAGGGTGAGCGCGCCGAGCGGCTGCACCACGGTGAGCGGACCGTACTTGAGGGCCACCACGTGCAGCAGCGCGGCACCTCCGTTGAGCCCCGCCGACGCCCACCAGGCGACACTGCCCAGCAGCCGCGGCAGGCCCGTGCCCGGGGAGCGGGCGGCCAGCCGCTCCTGGGCGACGGCCGCGCCCGCGTAGGCGACGGCCGACAGCAGTGACAGCACGACGGCGACGAGGGCGGCGCTCATCGTCCCGCCCCCACGAGCACCCGCTCCTCGGCCGGGACGGGCCGCCGCTGCCGGCATCCGGCCGTGGTGCCGGCGCGTCGGGGCGCGCGCACCGCCGCGAGCGCGACGCCCGCCAGGGCCGCGGCCACCAGCGCGTCGAGCCAGTAGTGGTTCGCGGTGCCCACGATCACGAACAGGGTGATCAGGGGGTGCAGCAGCCACAGCCACCGCAGGGGCGACCGGGTGGCGGCGATCAACCCCAGCGCGACCAGCAGCGCCCAGCCGAAGTGCAGCGAGGGCATCGCCGCGAACTGGTTCGCCAGGTGGTCGGTCTGGGGCGGCCCGTACACCGACGGGCCGTACACCCGCGCGGTGTCGACCAGGCCGGCCGCCGTGAGCATCCGCGGCGGGGCGAGCGGGAAGAGGAGGTGGAGCACCAGGGCGGCGGCGGTGACGGCGGCCAGCGTCCGCCGCGCCCGGACGTAGTGCGCCGGGCGCCGCAGGTACAGCCAGAGCAGGAAGGCGGCGGTGGCGGGGAAGTGGACGGTCGCGTAGTAGGTGTTCGCGGCGCGGGCCAGGGTGTCGCCGTGCAGCAGAAGGGACTGCACCGCGCCCTCGCCGGGCAGGTGGAGCCACCGTTCGGCGTCCCACACGCGGTGGGCGTTGCGGAAGGCCGCGGCGGTGTGGCCCGCGGCCAGTTGCCGTCCCGCCTTGTAGACGAGGAAGAGCCCTGCGACGAGCAGCAGCTCCCGGACCACGGGAGGCCGTGCCGGCGCGGCCGGCTCCGCGTCCCCAGGCTCGGTGCGGACGTTCATCCCCCGGCCCCTTCGATGACGGTGGTGCGTGTGGAGGTGCGGCGTGGACCCAAGACCCGTGTATGCACCATCGATACGATCTCGTACCGATACGCCAGTGTACCGATACGCCTCGGTACCGGTACACTGGCGTATCGATTGCGTAGGACACACTGGAGTCGGGCCCCCGGAGGCCCGCGCACACCGCCGACGGCAACGGCGGCAGCGGACGACAGTGATGACAGCAACCACAGCGATGACAGCAACGACAGCAACGACAGCAACGACAGTCACGAGGGGACACAGCGATGACGTCGCAGGCCGCGGACGGACCGGAGCCGGTCACCGCCTCGCGCCGCTCCAAGCTCACGCCCGAGCGTGAGCAGGAGTTCTTCGACGCCGTCCTCGAACAGATCCGCGAGTGCGGCTACGAGGCCGTCACCATGGAGGGGGTCGCCAGCAGCACGCGGTGCAGCAAGTCCACCCTCTACCGGCAGTGGCGGACCAAGCCGCAGTTCGTGGTGGCCGCGCTGCGCTCCCGGCGCCGCTCCCGGCTGACCGGCATCGACACCGGGACGCTCGCCGGGGACCTGCGCGAGGCCGCGCGGGCCGCGGCCCGCTGGTCCATGGCCGACACCAAGCTGCTCCAGGCACTCGGTCACGCGGTCACCCAGGACCAGGAACTCGCCCGGGCCCTGCGCGAGGCACTCGTCGACCCGGAGATCGCCGCCCTGCGGGAGATCCTGCGGCGCGGCGTCGAGCGCGGCGAGGTCCCGGCCGGCCACCCGGCGCTGGAGTTCGTCCCGGCCCAGATGTTCGGCGTCGTCCGCGCCCGTCCCGTCGTGGACGGCACCTACGCCGACGAGGAGTACCTGCTGCGCTTCGTGGAGGCCGTCATGCTGCCGGCGCTCGGCCTCGCGCCATGACCCAGGCCGCCGTCCGCGGGATGACCGGACGGTGACCTGCTCGCGCCGCACCGTGGGGACGGGGGCGGCGCGCACCCCCCGGCCGGGTGGGGTTCCCCTTGAGCGGAGGGGCGCCCCACCCGGCCGACCTGTGTCCGGGGCGGCTCAGACGTCCTGTCCGCTGCCGCTGCCGCCGCCCGAGGCCACCTCGATGCCCTTGGTGACGGTGTCGATGACCGACACCGACTGGTCGGCGTCCACGCCGAAGCGCAGCACCACCAGCCGCTCGGTGTCCGCGGGCGCCGGGAACACCAGCGACTCGACGTAGCCGTCGGCGCCCTTGCTGGTGACCGCCTTCCAGCGGACCATGTAGCCCTTCTGCCCGGCCACGGTGACCGCCTTGGAGGCCAGCACCTGGTGCGAGGTGATCTCGCCGTAGGTGGTGCCGCCGTAGGACTCCTCGGCGTTGGCCGCGATGTCCGCCTTCGCGACCTCCTCCGCCGTGTCCCCCTCGGTGCCCAGCGCCTCGGCGGGCGCCGAGTACAGGCCCCCCTTGGTGCACGTCTTCGACGTGTCGCCGGGGCACTCGTAGGAGGAGTCGGAGGTGATCTGCGCTCCCACGCTCAGCTCCTGCCCGGTCCAGCCGTCCGGGATCGGGATGCTGATGCCGTTGAGCGCGTCCGTCACCGAGCCGCTCTTGATCTCGGGCGCCTCGGACTCCTCCGGCGCGGGGGAGGACCCGCCCGACCCGCCGGACCCGCCCGAGTCGCCGAACGGCCCGCCCTGGCCGCCGTCCTGCCCGCCGGAGCCGCCCGACCCGCCCGGACCGTCCTGGCCGCCGGGGCCCTGCGCGGTCCCCGTGCCGCCGGAACCGCCGTCGTCCTTGGTCAGCGCGTACACGCCGATCCCGATGCTCGCCAGGACCGCCACGGCCGCCGCGACGGCGATGCCGGTGCGCAGCCCGCGCCGTCCGCCCTGGCCGGTCGGTGCCCCGGGATACGGCGGATAGGCCGGATACACCTGGCCGGGCCCGGCGGCCGGCTCCTGCGCCGACGGACCCCATGCGGCGGCCGAGCCCGCGGGGCGGGTCCGGTCCGTCCACGCCCCGCCGTCCCACCAGCGCTCGGTGGCGGGACCGTCACTTGTCTGCCCGGGGTCGGGGTACCACCCGGGAGGAGTCACCTGCGTCATGCCCCCACCGTATGAGGCGTCGGTGAAAGTCGTATGAGAGGGATGGGTATTTGTACGACCACACTGTCCGGCACCCCGTGCCGCTGTGGCGTGAAACCGACGTCAATTCGCCGCGCGCCGTACGCCGTTGACGTCCACGCGCCCCCTCCGCAGGCCCGCGGGGGCGTCCCGGGCCGCACCCCGTCACCCGGCGGGGCAACAGCTGAGCGGACCGCCCTCCGCACCGGCCCCCGGAGGGCTACGCTCAAGGTCTGTACGCCGTTCGGGCGACTTGGGGAGGTAGCAGGATGACGGAGGTACGGCCGGCGGCGGCCGCCTCGGCTTCCCTGTGGGAGCGCGACGAGGAGGTCGCCGCCCTCGAGCGGGCGGTCGGGACACTCTGCTCCGACCGGTCCTCCTCGGGCCGTGTGCACCTGCTGCGCGGCGATGCCGGGCTGGGGAAGACCACGCTGTTGGCCGAGACACGCCGTATCGCCGAGGCCCGGGGCTGCACGGTCTGGTCGGCGCGCGGCGGCGAGACCCTCAGGTCCGTCCCCTTCAACGTGGTACGGCAGCTGCTCCAGCCCGCGCTGCTGTCCCTGCACCCCGAGGAGGCCCGCGAGTACCTCGGCGACTGGTACGACATCGCCGGCCCCGCCCTCGGCATCGCGGAACCCGTCGCCGGCCAGGCCGACCCGCAGGGCGTGTGCGACGGCCTGGTCGCCGCGGTGACCAGGCTGGCCCGGCGGGACTGGCCCCTCGTCCTGCTGGTGGACGACGCGCACTGGGCCGACCAGGAGACCCTGCGCTGGCTCGCCGCCTTCGTCGACCGCCTCGACGAGCTCTCCGTCCTCGTCGTCGTGGCCCGCAGGCCCGGCGGGGTCAAGGGGGACAGCGCCCGCCACCTCGCCGCCGTCGCCGCCGTCGCCGGATCCTCCGTCACCAGCCTCAGCGCCCTCACCCCCGACGCGGTCGCCGGACTGACCCGCGCCACCGTGGGCGCGCACGCCGACGACCCGTTCTGCCGCGAGGTCTGGGCCGTCACCGGCGGCAACCCCTACGACACCGTCGAACTCCTCGCCAAGGTCCAGGACGGCGCGATGGAGCCGAGCGAGTCCTCGGCCACCGAACTGCGCCCCCTCAACCGCGCGGCCCGCGGCGGCGGCCTCGTCGACCGCCTGGAGGAACTGGGCGTCGACGCCACCCGGTTCGCCATGGCCGCCGCCATCCTCGGCGCCGACATCTCCGTGGGTGAGGCGGCCAAGCTCGCCGGCATGAACCGCGACGACGCCGAGCGCTGCGCCGACCTGCTGCGCAGCGCCCGCATCCTCACCGACCCCGACCCCGCGGTGGGCCCCGTCGCCGAGGCCGGCGGACTGGAGTTCGTCCACCCGCTGATCGCCACCGCCGTCTACAACTCCATCCCCGAAAGCCTGTGCAGGGCCATGCACGGGATCGCCGCGAAGGTCGTCCTGGACGCCGGCCGGGGTGTCGCGGCCGCCTCCCGCCACCTCCTCCAGGTCCATCCGGACGACGACGAGGAACTCGTCGAGCAGTTGCGGGAGGCCGCCCGCGAACACGTCGCCGTCGGCGCCCCCGAAGCGGCCCGCCGCTGCCTGGAGCGCGCCCTGGAGGAACCGCCCGGGCCCGACGTCCACGCGCACGTGCTCTACGAACTCGGCTGCGCCACCCTCCTCACCGCGCCCGCCAGGACCATCGGCCATCTGCGGGAGGCGCTCGCCGCCCCCGGCCTCGACGGCGGCCTGCGCGTCGACGCCGTCTACCGCCTCTCCCAGGCGCTCCTGCACAACGACCAGTTGGAGGAGGCCGTGCGCACGGTCGAGGCGGAGGCCGCCCGGCAGCCGCCGGGACCGGCCCGGATGCGGCTCCAGGCCGTGCAGTTCATGTGGGAGGGCATCCACGCCGGGGAGACCACGTCACCGGGCCGCTCGCAGAAGCTCGCCGCGCTCGCCTCCACCTGCACCGGCCGCGACAACGCCGAGCGCGCCCTGCTCATCCTGCGCGGCTTCGACGCCATGACCCACGGCGAGAACGCCGAGGTCGTCGTCGAGCTCTGCGACCGCGCCCTCGTCAACGGACGCCTGGCACCCGGCCTCGGCTGGACCGACACCGAGTGGGGCATCGAGCTGCTGATGATGCTCGCCAGCTCCTACGTCTACACCGACCGCCTCGACCGCGCCGAGGCCCTCTTCAACGAGGCCCTGCGCGCCTACGAGTCCGCCGGCTGGAGCGGCGGCCACCTCGCCCTCGCCCACGCCTACCTCGGTCTGGGCCTGCGCCGCCGCGGCCGGCTGAAGGAGGCCGAGGAGTCCCTCCGGGAGGCGCTGCGCCTGGCCGAACGCGTCGGGCGCGGGCTGCCCCTGTACTGGTCCGCGACCTGCAACCTCGTCGACACGCTGCTCGCCCGCGGCCATGTCGAGGAGGCCTGGCGGATCGCCGACCAGTACGGCTTCGCCCCGCCGTACCCGTCCACGATCGTCCTGCCCGACCCCCGCTCGGTGCGCGGCCGGCTGCTGCTCGCCGTCGGCCGCACCCAGGAGGGCGTCAACGAACTGGAGGAGGCGGAGAAGGCGGCGGCCGTCCGCGGGCACCTCAACCCCGTGATGGTCCCCTGGGCAGGCGACCTCGCCCGGGCCCTCGCCACCGAGGACCCGGCCCGCGCGGCCCGGCTCGCCTCCGACGCGCGCCGCCAGGCCGAGCGCTTCGGGACCGACACCGCCATCGGCGAGGCCCTGCGCTGCGCCGCCGCCCTGGAGACCGGTCAGCGCGCCGTCCGGCTCACCGCCCAGGCGGTCGCCTACCTGGAGTCCTCGCCCTGCCAGTACGAACACGCGGCCGCCCGCATCGAGCACGGCATCGCGGCCCGCTCCGTGGCCGAACTCAACCGCGGCCTGACCCTCGCCCGCACCTGCGGCGCCGACGGCCTGACGACCCGGGCCCGACAGGCCCTGGACGCCTTCGGAGCACCCCAGGTGGGCCTCGTACCGGGACAGGCACGCGGACGCGAGTAGGAGCGGGGCCCACCGGCGGGCGGTGGGCCGCGCCGACCAGCGGGTCACCGCCGCCCACCGGACACTGCCCCACATTCAGCCTCTACGAGCAGGCAGCAGCCGCGCTGCCGGCCGCACCGGCCCAGCGCCGATCGCCCCAGCGGATCGGGAACCGGCACATCCGCCAGTCGTCGAAGGCGCCGCCTTCGACGCACACACCGAGACGCTCGCGCGCAGGCATCCCCCAGAGCGCGGCACCATGCCGCCCGCGAGCACGAACGCCTTGCACACAATCCCTTTGAGACGATCGGACAGCATCTCTAAGGTGCGGGCGTGACCATCGAGCTGCCCTTTCGTCCGCTCCCCATCGACCAGCAAGACGTTCGCTACGCCTACGGGCCCGATTCGGGTGTACAGCCGGGCGTCCCCGCCGGCTCGACCGTGGAGTTCGACTGGTGCGAGAGCACGGTCTACCCGGGCACCACGAGGCGGTACTGGGTTCATGTGCCCGCGCAATACGACCCCTCCGAACCCGCGGCGCTGATGGTGTTCCAAGACGGATGGTGGTACCTGGACCCGGACGGGCAGGTCCGCGGAGCCATCGTGTTGGACAACCTCATCCACCGTGGCGAGATCCCGGTCACCATCGGCGTCTTCGTCGACCCCGGCGTCCTCAGGAACGCCGAACAACCGAAGAACCGCAACGCCGAGTACGACGCGTTCGACGACCGCTACGTCACCTTTCTCCTGACTGAGATCATCCCCCAGGTCACACGCCGCTACTCGATCGTGGAGGACGCCGACCAGTGGGGCATCTGCGGTGGCAGCAGCGGCGGCAACTGCGCCTTCACGGCTGCCTGGATGCGCCCGGACAAGTTCCGGCGAGTCATCTGCTACCTCTCGAGCTTCACGCAGATGCCGAACGGAAACCCGTACCCTGCCCTCATCCCCAACGCCCCCCGCAAACCGCTGCGCATCTTCATGCAAGCGGGCCACCGCGACCTCAACTGGAACGGGCCCGAAAGGAACTGGCTCGCCGGCAATCTGCGTGTGGCAGCCGCTCTCGCGGAAGCGGGCTACGACTTCCGTCTCGTCCTCGGCGACGGTGGCCATAGCCCCAACCACGGCGGAGTCCTCCTCCCCGATGCGCTCCGCTGGCTATGGCGCTCAGCCACGGCCTGACGAAACCTGCCCGCTGTGACAGCCGGAAAGGGCGGGCGAGTGCAGTGGCTACTCGACCAGATGCCGGTGCGCCTTGCTCCAGTCGATCCTGTTCTCGAGTTCGGTCAGGAGCCCCTCGGCGGCCCAGGTGGCCTGAGGCTCGTGCCCTTGCTCGGCCAGCCGGCGTACAAGGTCGGCACTGTGCATCTGTCTGGCGATGACGGCGTCGACGATGCCCACGGTCGAGTCGAGGCCGTACACGCTGCAGAAGTCTTCCAGCCGCGAACGGCGGTCGGGCGGAGCCGGGTACTGCAGCCAGCGCAGACACTCGGCGTCGTCGCGGAACGGCGCGACGTACTCCAGCGCATAGGCCACGTCGTGCAAGCGTGGTGCCGGGCGGGCGAAATCCCAGTCGATGATGCCCACCGGCCGGTTCCCCTGCCAGACGACATTCCAGGGGCCGAAATCCCCATGGCAGACGACGCCGTCGCCTGGGCTCCCTTCGTCCGTGGACCAGGTCGCGCCCTGCGGAGGTGAAAAGCTCTGGCAGGCATCGTGGTAGTCGCGCAACAGCCGGGCGAAGTTCCTCAGGCCTGGCCGGTCTACGACCCTGGCCCAGCCCGACGGGCCCGAATCACCCTCGATGAAGGTGAGAACCTCACGACCCTCGTCGTCGATTCCCAGCGGCCTCGGCGCGTAGGCGAAGCCGACCTTCTCCAGGTGCCGCAGCAACGCGTGGACGGTGGGTGTCCACGGCTGGACGGGCCTGCGGACCGTATTACCGATCCGCACCACCCGACGATGGGCGCCGTCCTGCATCACTTCCTCGCTCGACACGTGGTTCATGCTACGCAGTCACTGAAGGCGCGGCCCCTCGATGGAAGGCGGTGATGGACCGCCTGCCCGGTTTCTGCGTCACCCCGCCCGCCTGAGGCCGTGCAGGCGGGCGATGCCGAGCATGGCGGGGTGGACGCCGTCGCCTGTCAGGCGGCAGTCGCGGAGGATCTTCCACCCTTTCATGCGGGCGAAGGTGTGCTCGACACGGGCGCGGACCCTGCGGTGCAAGGCGTTGTGCCCTCGGGCCCAGTCGGCCTGAGCCCGGGCACGCCCGGGCCGAAGCGCCTCAGCCCTGCTCCTCCTCCGCCAGCACCCGCTGGGCCGTCGCGAAGGCCGAGTTCGCCGCCGGGACCCCGCAGTAGACGGCCGTCTGGAGCAGGACGGCGCCGATCTCCTCGGGGGAGAGGCCGTTGCGGCGGGCGGCGCGGACGTGCATGGCCAGTTCGTCGTAGTGGCCGTGCGCCACCAGCGCGGTCAGCGTGATCATGCTGCGTTCGCGGCGGCTGAGGGTCGGGTCGGTCCAGATCTCGCCCCAGGCGTAGCGCGAGATGAAGTCCTGGAACCGGGCGGTGAACGGCGTCTGCCGGGCCTGCGCCCGGTCCACGTGCGCGTCGCCGAGCACCTGCCGCCGTACCTCCATGCCCCGCTTCGCCCCGCCGGCGGCCCCGTCGAAGTGGGCGCGCAGCGCGGTCAGCACGGCTTCGGGGCGCTCCGCGGGCGCGAGGTGCGAGGCGCCCGGGATCTCCGTGAGCGCGGAGCCCGGGACCGCGTCCGCGATCTCCCGCAGGTGCGCGGGCGGCGTCGCGGGGTCCTCCCGGCCGGCGACCAGCAGGGTGGGCACCGAGATCTCCGCCAGCCGCTCCCGCAGGTCGAACGCGGCCAGCGCGTCGCAGCAGGCGGCGTACGCGTCGGGGTCGGCGTCGCGGTGGTCGGCGACCAGTTCCGGCACGGTGAAACCGGGCGTGAACCAGCGGGCGTCCGCGCTCTCCGCCAGGCCGGCCAGGCCCTCGCGCCGGACCAGCGCGGCCCGCTCCTGCCACGGCCCGGCCCCGTTGAAGTGGGCGGACGAGCAGATCACGGCGAGCGACGCCACCCGCTCGGGGTGGTGCAGCGCCAGGTGCAGTCCGACCGCGCCGCCCAGCGACACCCCGGCGTAGGCGAACCGCTCCAGGCCGAGGGAGTCGGCGAGATCCAGCACCAGGCCGGCCAGGTCGGCGACGGTGGCGCCGGGGCCGATCAGGCCGGCGTCGGAGCCCCCGTGCCCGGGGAGGTCCCAGCGGACCACCCGGTGGGTGACGGACAGCTCGGGCGCGACCTTGTCCCACAGGGCGTACGAGGTGCCCAGGGAGGGCCCGAGCAGCAGCGGGGGAGCGGAAGCGGGCCCCTCGGCACGGTGGTTGAGCAGCTTCTCGGTCAACGTCGCTCCAGCGCACGGTCGGTGAGGGCTCCGGCGGAGCCGGTGTAACGGGCGGGGTCGGTGAGGTCGTCGAGGTCGACGTCCTTCAACTCGGGCTCCTCCGCGAGGAGCTCGGCCAGCGAGCGGCCTTCCGTGTAGGTGCGCGGCGCGAGCCGGGTGAGGAGCTCCTTGGCGCGGGCGCGGCCGAGCACGGCCGACAGCTCGGCGGACAGCCGCTCGGAGACGATCAGCCCGTGGGTGAGGCCGAGGTGCGCGCGCATGGCGTCCGCGTTCACCCGCAGGCCCTCCGTCAGTTCGGCGGCGTCCCGGGCGGCCCCGCCCACCAGCCGCAGCAGGTCCCGCAGCGGCTCCCACTCGGCGTGCCAGGCCCCGGCCGGCCGTTCGTCCTCGGCCGCCAGCGACCCGTACAGCGTGGCCGCGAGCTGCGGGGCGCGCCGGGCGGCGGCCGCGATCAGCGTGGACCGCACCGGGTTGGCCTTGTGCGGCATCGCCGACGAGCCGCCTCCGCTGCCCTCCGCGACCTCGGCGGTCTCGGTGCGGGCGAGGGTGAGGACGTCGGCCGCGAGCTTCCCCAGCGCGCCGGCGGTGAAGGCCAGGCATCCGGCGAGGTCGGCGATCGGCGTGCGCAGGGTGTGCCACGGCAACCGCGGGGCACGCAGGCCCAGTTCACGGGCGTACGCGGCGGGCAGCGCGGTCGCGTCGGCGGCGCCGTACGCCGTGAAGGCGGCCAGCGTCCCGGCGGCGCCGCCGAGTTGGGCGGGCAGCGCGTCCCGTACGGCCGTCACGCGGTCCCGCGCGTCCAGCACCAGCGACCGCCAGCCGGCCGCCTTCAGCCCGAAGGTCGTCGGGACGGCGTGCTGGGTGAGCGTGCGCCCCGGCATCGCCGTGTCCCGGTGCTCGGCGGCGAGCCGCGCCAGTGCGCGCTGGGTGCGGTCGAGGTCGGCCAGGACGAGGTCCAGGGCGCGCACGGCGACCAGCATGGTCGCCGTGTCCATGATGTCCTGGCTGGTGGCCCCCCGGTGGACGTACGGCCCGTACTCCGGGCCGGTCGCCTTCGTGAGGTCCGCGACCAGGGGGATCACCGGGTTCCCGCCGCCGCGGGCGCGCTCCGCCAGCGACCGTACGTCGTAGGCGTCCGCGCCGGCGGCCTCGGTGACCGCCGCCGCGGCCTCGGCGGGGGCCAGGCCCAGGGAGGCCTGGGCGCGGGTCAGCGCGGCCTCCGCGTCGAGCAGCGCCCGCAGGAAGGCGCCGTCGCTCGTCGCGGAGGCGGCGGGGGCGCCGGTCCACCCGGGGGCGAGCAGACCGGCGTCGGAGGGGGCATCGGGGACAGCGGGTGTCACTGGAACTCCAGGAAGACCGTCTCGCCTTCGCCCTGAAGGCGGATGTCGAAACGGTAGGTGCCGTTGCCCTCGTCCCGCGCGATCAGCGTGTCGCGCCGGTCGCCCACCTGGGTGAGCAGCGGGTCGGCCGCGAGCGCGGTGTCGTCGCCCGGCAGGTAGATGCGGGTGAACAGGTGCACCAGCAGTCCGCGCGCGAAGACGCACACGCTGAGGTAGGGGGCGCTGTGCCCGCGCGCGCCGGGGCGCAGCGTCCGGGCGTACCAGTGGCCGTTCGCGTCGGTCTGGATGCGGCCGAAACCGGTGAACTCCACGCCGTTGCGGCCCAGGAAGCCGCCGGACGACGGGTCGCGGCGCATCGAGCCGTCGGCCGTCGGCAGGTTGCCCTCCGGGTCGGGACCCCACAGCTCCACCAGGGCGTCCGGCAGCCCGTTGCCCTCACCGTCGTACACGTATCCGTGCACGGTGATCGTGTCCGCGTGCCCGTGGGGCGCGATGTCCTCGCCGCCGCGGAACGGCAGGGCGTGGCCGTAGAAGGGGCCGACCGTGTGCGACGCGGTGGGCAGCACGGTCTCGGGACGGCTCGTGTCGATCTTCGTCATGGCAGGTCAGCGTCCCTCTTCGATCCAGGTGGCGTTCGGGCCGTCGAGCACGATGTCCCAGTGGTAGCCCATGGAGAACTCCGGCACCGACAGGTTGTGGTCGTACGTCGCCACGAGCCGCTGCCGGGCCGCGTCGTCCGTCACCGACTGGATGATCGGGTCGTACGGGAACAGCGGGTCGCTCGGGAAGTACATCTGCGTCACGAGGCGCTGGGTGAAGGCCGTGCCGAAGAGCGAGAAGTGGATGTGCGCCGGCCGCCAGGCGTTCACGTGCTGGCGCCACGGGTACGGGCCCGGCTGGATGGTGGTGAAGCGGTAGGAGCCGTCGTCGCCGCTGAGGGTGCGGCCCACGCCGGTGAAGTTCGGGTCCAGCGGCGCGTCGTGCTGCTCGCGCTGGTGGGCGTACCGGCCCGCCGAGTTGGCCTGCCAGATCTCGATCAGCTGGCCCCGGATCGGGCGGCCGTCGCGGTCGAGCAGCCGGCCGGAGACGGTGATGCGCTCGCCGATCGGCTCGCCGGTGTGCTGCCGGGTCAGGTCGTTGTCGATCTCGGTGATGTCGCGCTCGCCGAAGGCGGGGGAGGCCAGCTCCACCAGCTCCGGGTCCTTGTTCACGTCGATCGCGACCAGCGGCTGTTTCGGGTGGCGCAGCACCGAGGAGCGGTAGGGGGCGTAGTCGCGGCGCGGCTGGTGCTCGACGGGGGCGCCGTCGGCGACCCGCTTCTCGTACGCGGCGTGCTCGGCCGCGATCTCCAGGTCGATGTCCGCTTGCGTGAGAGTCATGGCGATTCCTAGCGTTCGAGGACGAGGGCGAGGCCCTGGCCCACGCCGATGCAGAGGGTGGCGACGCCGATGCCGCTTCCGCGGCGGGCGAGCTGGTGGGCGACCGTGCCGGCGAGGCGGGCGCCGGACGCGCCGAGCGGGTGGCCGAGGGCGATCGCTCCGCCCTGCGGGTTGAGGATCCCGGGGTCGAACTCGGGCCACTCGGCCACACAGCCCAGCACCTGGGCGGCGAAGGCCTCGTTCAGCTCCAGCACCGACAGGTCACCGAAGCCCTTGCCGGCCTTGGCCAGCGCGCGGTTGACCGCCTCGACGGGGGCGAGCCCGAAGTACTGCGGGTCGATTCCCGACACGCCCGTGGCGCGGACGCGGGCGAGCGGCTCGCGCCCGGTGGCCGCCAGGCCCTCCTCGTCGACCAGCAGCAGGGCCGCGGCACCGTCGTTGAGGGGCGAGGCGTTGCCGGCCGTCACCGTGCCGTTCTCCGTGCGGAAGGACGGCTTCAGCCTGGCCATCGCCTCCAGGGAGGCGTCCGCGCGGACGCTCTCGTCGGCGGCGACGACCTGCGGGTCGCCCTTGCGCCGCGGGATCGTCACCGGCGCCAGCTCGGCGTCGAACAGGCCCTGCGCCTGCGCGGCGGCCGCCTTGCGGTGCGAGGCGAGCGCGAACTCGTCCTGCTGCTCGCGGCTGATCTTGTGCTTCTCGGCGATGAGTTCGGCCGACTCGCCCAGCGGGATCGTCCACTGGGGGTCCATCTTCGGGTTGACCATGCGCCAGCCGAGCGTGGTCGAGTACAGCTCGGTGTGGCCGGCCGGGAACGGCCGGTCGGACTTGGGCAGCACGTAGGGGGCGCGGGTCATCGACTCCACACCGCCGGCCACGGCGATCGAGGCGTCCCCGACGGCGATGGCGCGGGCCGCCTGGACGACCGCCTCCAGGCCGGAGGCGCACAGCCGGTTGACCGTCACGCCGGGCACGGAGGTCGGCAGGCCCGCGAGGAGGGCGGCCATGCGGCCGACGTTGCGGTTCTCCTCGCCGGCGCCGTTGGCGTTGCCGAAGTAGACGTCCTCGATGCGGGAGGGGTCCAGCTCGGGGGTGCGGGCCAGGAGTTCGCGGATGGCGTGCGCGCCGAGGTCGTCGGGGCGCACCGGGGCCAGGGCGCCGTTGTAGCGGCCGATCGGGGTGCGGACCGCGTCGACGATGTAGACGTCCTTCACTGCACTTCCTCCGTCAGGGTCACCTTGGCGTCGGTCTTCGCGACGATCTCGTCGGCGCTCACCCCGGGCGCGGTCTCGACGAGGACCAGCCCGTTCTCCGTGACGTCGAGGACGCCGAGGTCGGTGATGATCCGGTTCACGCAGCCCTTGCCGGTCAGGGGCAGCGCGCACTCGGTGACGATCTTCGGGCTGCCGTCCTTGGCGGTGTGCGTCATGACGACGATGACCGTGCGGGCGCCGTGGACCAGGTCCATCGCCCCGCCGATACCGGTGATCATCTTGCCGGGGATCGCCCAGTTGGCCAGGTCGCCGGTCTCGGACACCTGCATCGCGCCGAGCACGGCGACGTCGATGTGCCCGCCGCGGATCATGCCGAACGACAGCGCCGAGTCGAAGAAGGAGGCGCCCGGCAGGACCGTCACGGTCTCCTTGCCGGCGTTGATCAGGTCCGGGTCGACCTGCTCCTCGGTGGGGTAGGGGCCGGTGCCCAGGATGCCGTTCTCCGACTCCAGGATCACCTCCACGTCCGCCGGGAGGTAGTTCGGGATCAGCGTCGGCAGACCGATGCCCAGGTTGACGTACTGACCGTCCTGGAGTTCGCGGGCCGCGCGGGCCGCCATCTCTTCCCGTGTCCACGCCATGGTCAGGCCACCGTTCCCTCTGCCGGCGCGGAGACCGTGCGCCGCTCGATCTTCTTGTCCGCCGCCTGCTCCGGGGTCAGCGCGATCACGCGCTGCACGAAGATCCCCGGCAGGTGCACCGCGTCCGGCTCGATCTCGCCGGGCTCGACGAGCTCCTCGACCTCGGCGATCGTCACCCGTCCGGCCATCGCCGCGAGCGGGTTGAAGTTGCGGGAGGACTTGTTGAACACCAGGTTGCCGTGCCGGTCGCCCTTGGCGGCCCGGACCAGCGCGAAGTCGGTGCGGATACCCCGCTCCAGCACGTACTCGGTGCCGTCGAACTCCCGCACCTCCTTCGGCGGCGAGGCGAGCGCGACGCCGCCCTGCCCGTCGTAGCGCCACGGCAGACCGCCGTCGGCGACCTGCGTGCCCACCCCGGCCGGGGTGAAGAAGGCGGGGATGCCGGCGCCGCCGGCCCGCAGCCGCTCGGCGAGCGTGCCCTGCGGGATCAGCTCGACCTCCAGCTCACCCGCGAGGTACTGGCGGGCGAACTCCTTGTTCGCGCCGATGTAGGAGCCGGTCACCCGGGCGATCCGCCCGGCGGCCAGCAGCACCGCCAGCCCCGACTCCATCGCCCCGCAGTTGTTGGAGACGACGCTCAGAGAGCCGACCCCGCGCTCGTACAGCGCCTGGATCAGTACGTTCGGGACACCGCTCAACCCGAAGCCGCCCACCGCGAGCGACGCACCCTCCGGCACATCGGCCACAGCCTCCAGGGCCGTGGCGACCACCTTGTCCATCCGTGAAGCCCCATCCGTCCGAGCGCCCGAGTCGTAAATTAATCAGGGCACTGATTATTTCAGCGAGGTGTCCTTCACGCTGCCATCGGGGGAGCGAAGCGTCAAGACCTCGGTGAAAGTGCAGGTCAGATCACATTGGCCGTCCCAAGGCGGGTCCGGCTGCCGCACGGTATCGTTCAGTGCACCAACGAATACGATCTCGGGAGCGCACATGGCCGCGGTGGATCTCTCCTCCCACCCCGGGCACCTGGCCCGCCGGTTGCAGCAGGCGCACTACCTGCTGTGGAACACCATGGTTTCCGAGGAGATCACCTCACCGCAGTTCGCGGTGCTGAACGCGCTCGTCGCCGAACCCGGCCTGGACCAGCGCACCGTGGGCGAGCGGGTGGGCCTGGACCGCTCCACCATCGCCGAGGTGATCAGCCGGCTCGGCCGGCGCGGACTGCTCGACAAGGTCCGCGACCCGCAGGACGGCCGCCGCTTCCTGCTGCGCCTCACCGACGAGGGGCTGCGCGTCCACCGCAAGCTGAGCGTGCGCACGGCCCGGATGAACCAGGTCTTCCTGGCCCCGCTCTCCGCCGAGGAGCAGATCGTCTTCTTCGAACTCATCCGACGGGTCTCGGACGCGACCGAAGGGCTCCGCAATCCCGTGGAACCCGTCGTCACGCCCTCCTGACCTGCGGCGCCCCGGCGGACGCGTACCGGGTCCGGCCATCGCGCGGTTCGGGGCACCGCCGCCGGGTACCCGGGCGGAACCCAGGACCAGGCCCCCCGACACGGCGGGACCGACCCCGAAACTCGGTGGAGGGAGCGCGGCACGATGAAGGCAGTGACCTGGCAGGGGAAGCGGGACGTACGGGTGGAGACCGTGCCCGACCCGAAGATCCAGGAACCGACGGACGCCGTCATCCGCGTCACGTCCACCGGACTGTGCGGTTCCGACCTGCATCTCTACGAGGTGCTCACCCCGTTCATGACCCCCGGCGACATCCTCGGACACGAACCGATGGGCATCGTCGAGGAGGTCGGCCCCGCCGTCCCCGACCTGAAGGCCGGTGACCGGGTCGTGGTGCCCTTCCAGATCGCCTGCGGCGGCTGCTGGATGTGCCTGAACGCCCTGCCCACGCAGTGCGAGACCACCCAGGTCACCGGCGAGGGCATGGGCGCCGCCCTGTTCGGCTACACCCGCCTGTACGGCGCGGTGCCCGGCGGCCAGGCCGAGTACCTGCGCGTCCCGCAGGCCCAGTTCGGGCCCATCAAGGTCCCCGAGGGGCCGCCCGACGACCGCTTCGTCTACCTCTCCGACGTCCTGCCCACCGCGTGGCAGGCGGTCTCCTACGCCGACATCCCCGAGGGCGGCACCGTGGCCGTGCTCGGCCTCGGACCCATCGGAGACATGGCCTGCCGGGTCGCCCAGGTGCGCGGCGCCGGGCGGGTCATCGGCGTGGACCTGGTCGGCGACCGGCTGCGCCGGGCCCGCGCGCGGGGCGTGGAGACGTACGACCTGCGCAACTTCGACAGCGAGAAGGAACTGGTCGCCGCGATCCGCGACGAGACCGACGGCCGCGGCCCCGACGCCGTGATCGACGCCGTCGGCACCGAGGCCCACGGCAGCGCCGCGGCACGTCTCGTCCAGAACGCCTCCGCCCTGCTGCCGCGCAAGCTCAGCGGCCCCCTCGCGGAGCGGTTCAGCGTCGACCGGCTCGCCGCCCTCCACACCGCCATCGAACTGGTGCGGCGCGGCGGGACGCTCTCCCTGGTCGGCGTCTACGGCGGCATGGCCGACCCGATGCCCATGCTCACCCTGTTCGACAAGCAGATCCAGATCCGGATGGGCCAGGCCAACGTGCGCCGCTGGAGCGACGACATCATCCCGTACCTCACGGAAGAGGACCCCCTCGGCGTCGACGACTTCGCCACCCACCGGCTGCCGCTGTCGGAGGCTCCCAAGGCGTACGAGATGTTCCAGCGGAAGCGGGACGGCGCGGTGAAGATCCTCATGACGCCGTGAGGACGCCGTCGTGAGGACGCCGCCGTGAGGACGCGGCTGTGAGGACGCCGCTGTGAGGCGCGCACCCGGAGGTCCTCTGGCGGCCTCCTCTGGCGGCCCCCGGGTGCGCGCCTCGGAACGCGTCTCAGGAGGGCGAACGCGTCTCAGGAGGGCGGTGTCCGGGGCGGTGTGCCGAGGATCTCCGCCAGGTCGTAGCGCACCGGCTCCTCCAGCTGCGCGTACGTGCAGCTCCGCGGTGTCCGGTCCGGGCGCCAGCGGCGGAAGCGGGCCGTGTGCCGGAAGCGCGCGCCGTTCTCCATGTGGTCGTAGGCCACCTCGGCCACCCGCTCCGGTGCCAGCGGCACCCAGGACAGGTCCTTCTTGCCCGACCAGCGGCTCGGCGCGCCGGGCAGCCGGGCCGTCTCGTGGGCGGCCTCGTCCGACCAGGCCGCCCACGGATGGGCCGCGGCGTCCGCCAGGCGCAGCGGTTCCAGCTCCTCGACCAGCTCCGCCCGGCGCTTCATCGAGAACGCGGCGGAGACCCCGACGTGCTGGAGGACGCCCCGGTCGTCGTACAGGCCCAGCAGCAGCGAGCCCACCACCGGGCCGCTCCTGTGCAGCCGGTAGCCGGCGACGACCACGTCCGCCGTGCGCTCGTGCTTGACCTTGAACATGGCCCGCTCGTCCTGGAGGTACCGCAGGGTGAGCGGCTTGGCGACCACCCCGTCCAGGCCCGCGCCCTCGTACTCCTCGAACCACTGCCGCGCCACCTCGACGTCCAGGGTCGCCGGCGCCACGTGGACGGGCGGCGTCACCCCCTCCAGCGCCCTGGTCAGCAGCGCCCGCCGGTCGCTCAGCGGCACGTCCAGCAGCGACTGGTCGGCCAGCGCCAGCAGATCGAACGCGACGAAGGAGGCGGGGATCCGCTCGGCGAGCGTGCGCACCCGCGAGTCCGCCGGATGGATGCGCTCGGTGAGCGCGTCGAAGTCCAGCCGTCCCTCCCGCGCGATCACGATCTCGCCGTCCAGTACGCACCGCTCGGGCACCCGCGCCAGGAGAGCCGCGACGAGCTCCGGGAAGTACCTGGTCAACGGCTTGCCCGTACGGCTGCCCAGCTCGACGTCCATCCCGTCGCGGAACACGATCGCCCGGAACCCGTCCCACTTCGCCTCGTACTGCATGCCGGGCGGGATCGCCGTCACCGACTTGGCGAGCATGGGCTTCACGGGAGGCATGACGGGCAGATCCATGCTCCGATTCTGCTCGGTCGATGCGGGTATCGCCCGGTATGCGTGCTGTGCGAGGTACGCCTACCGTGGCTCGCATGGGTGACGCGGTGGAACTGGAGGCGGGCGGCCGGACCGTACGGCTGTCCAGCCCGGACAAGGTCTTCTTCCCGGAGCGCGGTTTCACCAAGCTCGACCTCGCCCGCTACTACCAGGCGGTCGCCCCGGGCATCCTGCGCGCCCTGCGCGACCGCCCCACCACCCTGGAGCGCTACCCGGACGGTGTGACCGGCGAGTCCTTCTTCCAGAAGCGGGCCCCGAAGGGCATGCCCGACTGGATCCCGACCGCGCACATCGCCTTCCCCAGCGGCCGCACCGCCGACGAGATGTGCCCGACCGAGGAGGCGGCCGTGCTGTGGGCCGCGCAGTACGGCACCCTCACCTTCCACCCCTGGCCCGTCCGCCGCACCGACGTCGACCGCCCCGACGAACTCCGCATCGACCTCGACCCGCAGCCCGGCACCGACTACGACGACGCCGTGCGCGCCGCCCACGCACTGCGCGAGGTGCTCGACGAGTTCGGCGGGCTGCGCGGCTGGCCCAAGACCTCCGGCGGCCGCGGCCTGCACGTCTTCGTGCCGATCGAGCCGCGCTGGACGTTCACCCAGGTCCGGCGTGCCGCCATCGCCGTCGGCCGGGAGATGGAACGCCGCATGCCGGACCGGGTCACCATCAAGTGGTGGAAGGAGGAACGCGGCGAACGCATCTTCATCGACTACAACCAGACCGCCCGCGACCGCACCATCGCCTCCGCCTACTCCGTCCGCCCCCGCCCGCACGCCCCCGTCTCCGCCCCCCTGCGCTGGGAGGAGGTCGGCCGGGCCCACCCCCGCGACTTCGACATCGCGACCATGCCGGCACGGTACGCCGAACTGGGCGACGTGCACGCCGACATGGACGACCACGCCTACTCCCTCGACGCGCTCCTCGACCTCGCCGCCCAGGACGAACGCGACCACGGACTCGGCGACCTGCCGTACCCGCCCGAGTATCCGAAGATGCCGGGCGAACCCCGACGGGTGCAGCCGAGCCGCGCGAAGAAGGACCGGCCGCCGGCCCTCTGACGCTCCCGACGTCCCGACGTCCCGACGTCCCGGTCCCGCACGAGGGCCGCGCCCTCCGGGACGCACGGGCACCGGGGATCATGGGGACATGACCCTTGTCCTGACCCGCGGTGACCTGGAGACGGTGCTGGACCCCGAGGCCTGCCTGGCCGCCCTGGACGAGGGCTTTCGCCACGCGGACGGGGAGAACCGGCCGCCGGGCCGCCGGATCCGCACCGACCTGCCCTTCCCCGGTACGGCGACGGCGCTCATCCCGGGGCTGCTGCCCGGTATCGAGGCGTACACCGTCAAGGTCAACGCCAAGTTCCCCGGGGCCCGGCCCGCCCTGCGCGGGGTGATCTGCCTGCACGGCGGACGGGACGGCGAACTGCTCGCCCTCCTCGACTCCGCCACGGTCACCGCCTGGCGGACCGGCCTCGCGGCGGCCCTCGGCACCCACGTCCTGACCGGGCGGGCCGACGGCACCGTCGGGGTGGTCGGCGCGGGCGCCCAGGCGGAGCTGGTGCTGCGCGGACTGGCCGTCCTGCGCGGGCGGCGCGCGCTCGTCGTCCACGACACGGACGCCGGCCGGGCCGCCGCGTTCGCCGCCCGGCACGGCGGACGGACCGCGGAGTCGGCCGCGCGGGTGGCCGCGGCCGCCGACGTCGTCCTGCTGGCGACCTGGTCGCGCACACCGCTGCTGCGCCTGGCGGACACCCGCCCCGGGCAGCACGTCACCAGCCTCGGCGCCGACGAGCCCGGCAAGCGGGAACTCGCCCGCGACCTGCTGGAGGCCGCGCTGCTCGTCGTCGACGACCGCGGACCGGCGGCGGAGATGGGCGTGCTGGCCTCCGCCGGTCTGCCCCCCGAGGCCGCTGCCGCCACCCTCGGCGAGATCCTGCGCGGCGACCACCCCGGGCGCACGGCCCCCGCCACCCGCACCGTGTACGCCCCCGTCGGCCTGCCCTGGCAGGACCTGGCACTCGCCTGGCTCGCGTACGAGCGGGCCGAACGGGCGGGCGTCGGACGGCGGATCGACCTGCTGGCCTGAGGACCGGCCGGCGTCCCGGTCAGCCGACGCCTACACGGAGCAGCCAGTGGGCGCGGCCGAAGGCGTCGACGGTGCTGTGCAGGACGGTGCGGTCCCGGTACGGGCGGGGCAGCCGCGCGTACCGGGTCAGGAGGTCAGCGGCCATGGGCCTTCCGTGTCGCCATGCGGTGATCCTCGCCGGGCCGGCGCCGCGGCGCAAGCCGCTTTCCGGGCGGCGGGGAGCGCTCTCAGCGCGCTCCGGCCCGCGCCCTGCCGCGCGACTATCCTGTCCCCCAGCCGCCGAGGAGGAGCCCCGCAGTGACCGAGACAGCGCCGCGTCCCACGCTGGAGGCCGTGGCCGCGCGGGCCGGGGTCTCCCGGGCCACGGTCTCACGGGTCGTCAACGGCGGGGACGGTGTGCGCAAGCCCCTCGCCGAGCGGGTCCGGCAGGCGGTGGAGGAACTCGGGTACGTCCCCAACCAGGCAGCCCGCAGCCTGGTGACGAAGCGGCACGACGCCGTCGCCGTGGTCATCGCCGAACCGGAGACCCGGGTCTTCGCCGACCCCTTCTTCGCGCTGCAACTACGCGGCATCAGCAAGGAACTGACGGCCCACGACAACCAGCTCGTGCTGCTGCTCACCGAGGGCCGCGACGACCATGCCCGGGTCGCCCGCTACCTGGCCGGCGGCCATGTCGACGGCGCCCTCGTCTTCTCGCTGCACCTCGACGATCCGCTGCCCGGGCTGATCCAGGGCGCCGGCGTGCCGACGGTGTTCGGCGGCCGCCCCGGCTGGAGCGACGGCACCCGCGACGTGGTGTACGTCGACAGCGACAACCGCGGCGGCGCCCGCGCCGCCGTCCGCCACCTGGCCGGCCTGGGGCGCGGCCGGATCGCCCACCTCACCGGTCCCCTCGACCAGACCTCCGCGGCGGACCGGCTGGAAGGGTTCCGGGACGTCGTGGGCGACACCGATCCACGGCTCGTCGTGGAGAGCGACTTCACCTTCGGCGGCGGTGAGCGGGCGATGCGGGAACTCCTCGGCCGCCGCCCCGACGTCGACGCCGTGTTCGCCGCCAACGACCTCACCGCCTCGGGTGCCCTGCGCGTCCTGCGCGAACGCGGACTGCGCGTGCCCGAGGACGTCGCCGTGGTCGGCTTCGACGACATGCTGCCCGTCGCCGAACAGACCGACCCGCCGCTGACGACGGTCCGTCAGGACATCGAGGGGATGGGCCGGATCATGGTCCGCCTCCTGCGCCGCGGCCTCGACCCCCGCACGCACCACGCCGGACCGGACGACGGGTCCGACGCCGACGCCTCACCGTCCGGTGTGGTCCTGCCGACCACACTGGTGCGCCGCGCCTCGGCCTGACCGCCGCCGGGCCCGAATCCCGCGCCGCGCTCACCTCTGCCGCGGCGCGGTCCTGATCACCGCGAAGCGGGCCCCGTCCGGGTCGGCGAGACGGGCGATCCGGCCGACGCCCTCGATGTCCGTGGCGGCCAGCCGCACCGCGCCCCCCAGCTCCCGCGCCGTCCCCACCACCGCGTCCACGTCCATGACCTCGAAGTACGGCAGCCAGTACGCCCCCGACCCCGCCTCCGTGGGATCGTCGGCCGGCGGGACGACCCCGCCGAACGCGTCGTCCTCCCCGGCGCCCGCCGGACCGACTTGGGTGTAGGTGCCGCCGGGGAGGGACACGGCCGAGGTCTCAAGGCCCAGGGCGGCGTGGTAGAAGGCGGCGGCCGCGGCCTCGTCCGGCGTGTGCAGCTCGACCCAGCACAGCGCGCCCGGCGCTCCCGCCACCTCCAGGCCCTCCAGCCGCGCCGGCTGCCAGACGCCGAACGGCGCGCCCGCCGGGTCGGCGAGGATCGCCATGGTGCCCTGGTCCCTCACCTCCATCGGCGGGAAGACCACTTCGCCGTGCGCCTGTTCGGCCGCCCCGCACGTGGCCTCCGCGTCCGGTGACCGGAAGTACACCGTCCAGGACGGCGTGCCCTGCTCGGGCGTGGTCTGCATGCCGCCCGCCGCGATGCCGCCGCCCAGCCGGAAGAAGCCGTAGCCCCCGGCGTCCGGCCCCGCCGACTCGAACCGCCAGCCGAGGAGGGCGCCGTAGAAGGCGGAGGCGCGCCCGATGTCGGTCGCACCGATGTCGATCCAGTTCGGAGCGCCGTTGACGAAACGGGTGGTGAGCATCTTCGCCCTCCTCGTCGAAGTCCCGCCGATGCACTGCCGAGTCTCGCACCGCCCACCGACAAACGCCGCCGGAGCCCGACGGCGGAGCCCGACGGCGGGAGGGCGGGTGGGGGCGCCGGCGGGCGGGCCGGAGACGATCCGGGGGACTCACCGGCGGGGGCGCCGCCGTGCCCCGGTCGCCCGGTCGCGCCCGGCGCGGGCGCCGCAACCTCTTCGTTCGCCGCACTCCCGCGCGCCGCCGTGCGCCGCGGCCCGTGGCGGGGGCACCATCAGGGCGCCGGAGGCCCTGCCGCGCCGCGTATAGCCGGCGTTGATCGAACGTTTTTCGCCGCTCGCCACGATGCTCGCCATGTACACCGACACCACATCGACGCCCGATCTCACCTGGCAGCGGGAGGCGCTGTGCGCGCAGACCGGAGCGGACTTCTTCTTCCCGGAGCCCGGCAGCTCGGTGCGGGAGGCCAAGCGCATCTGCGCCCTGTGCGACATGCGCCCCGCCTGCCTCGAGTACGCCCTGGCCAACGACGAGCGCTTCGGCGTCTGGGGCGGCCTGTCCGAGAAGGAACGGTTGCAGCTGCGGCGCGCCTCGTACTGAGCCCGCGAGAGCCGAGCGACCACATCGCGGGGGTGTGGTCAGGAGCCGGCTACGCGGGCCGTGCGGCTGCGGTGCAAGGCGGCATGGTGCAGCGGACCGCGGACCGCGGACTGCGGACTGCGGACTGCGGACCGTGGACCGTGGACTGCGGACCGTGGACTGCTGACCGCGGACTGCGGACCGGAAACCGGGGACCGCGCGCCGTGAACCCGGACCGCGGAACGCGGACGGCCCGCACCGGGAGATCCGCTCCCTGTGCGAGCCGTTCGCCGTGCGGCGGCGCAGAGCCGTGTGTCAGCCGGCGGCGCGGGCCGCCATGCGCGCCTTGCGCGCCGCCAGCTTCTCGTCGAACTTCAGGGCCTCGGCGTCCAGACCGCCCATGAACAGGCCGAGTTCCTCCTGCGCCTTCTGCCCCTCGGGGCCGAGGCCGTCGATCTCCATGACCTTCAGGTGGCGCAGCACGGGCTGGAGGACGTCGTCGTGGTGGATCCGCAGGTTGTAGACCTCGCCGATCGCCATCTGCGCCGCGGCCCGCTCGAAGCCGGGGATGCCGTGGCCGGGCATCCGGAAGTCGACCACGACGTCCCGCACGGCCTGCATGGTCAGGTCGGGCGCGAGTTCGAACGCCGCCTTGAGCAGGTTGCGGTAGAAGACCATGTGCAGGTTCTCGTCGGTGGCGATGCGGGCCAGCATGCGGTCGCAGACCGGGTCGCCCGACTGGTGGCCGGTGTTGCGGTGCGAGATGCGGGTGGCGAGCTCCTGGAAGGCGACGTAGGCGACCGAGTGCAGCATCGAGTGCCGGTTGTCGGACTCGAAGCCCTCGCTCATGTGGGCCATCCGGAACTGCTCCAGCTTGTCCGGGTCCACGGCGCGCGAGGCGAGCAGGTAGTCGCGCATCACGATGCCGTGGCGGCCCTCCTCCGCCGTCCAGCGGTGCACCCAGGTGCCCCAGGCGCCGTCCCGGCCGAACAGGGTGGCGATCTCGTGGTGGTAGCTGGGGAGGTTGTCCTCCGTCAGCAGGTTCACCACGAGGGCGATCCGGCCGACCTCGGTGACCTTCGACTGCTCCTTGTCCCAGGCCTCGCCGTCCTCGAAGAAGCCGGGGAAGTTGCGGGCGTCGCTCCACGGCACGTACTCGTGCGGCATCCAGTCCTTGGCGACCTGCAGGTGCCGGTTCAGCTCTTTCTCGACCACTTCCTCCAAGGCGTACAGCAGCCGGGCGTCGGTCCAGACGGAGGGGCTGCCGAGGTGCGGGGAGGCGATCGTCACGGGTACTCCAGGGGACGTGATGCAGAGCGGAAACCGTCCGGCGGTACGCCGGAACTTACGGGATCGTAGGCTACGAAGCCGTAGGTTACGAAGCCGTAGGTTAAGTACGCCGTAAAGATCGCTGATCAGCCGCTCTCCGGCAGGCCCCGCCGGGCGTGTCCGGGCATGCCGAACGGCCCCGGATCCGCAGGTCCCGGGGCCACCGCGGCGATCCGGCCGGCCGGTCAGGCGTACAGCTCCCGCAGGCGCACCGAGAGGCACGTCACACAGCCCTCGAGCTTCTCGAACTCGCTGATGTCGACCACGACGGGCTCGTACCCGAGGTCGGCCAGCAGGGCGGCCGTCCGCGGCGCGCTCGCCGCCATCAGCACCTTGGGGCCGCCCAGCAGCACCACATGGGCGCCGGCCTCCTCGGGCACCGGCAGGAAGCGCGGGAACAGCGACGGCCGGTCCACCTTCGGGATGTGGCCGATCACCGTGCCGTCCGGCAGCGCGGTCACCGCCGACTTCAGATGCAGCACCTTGCTCACCGGTACGGCCACGACACGCGCCCCCAGCGGTTCGAAGGCCTCCCGCACCTGCTGGACGCCGGCCGCGTCGGTCCGGCCGCCGCGGCCGACGTAGACCGTGTCGCCGACCTTCAGCACGTCACCGCCGTCCAGGGTGCCCGGCTCCCAGATCCAGTTCACCGAGCAGCCCAGCCGGGCCACGGCCTCCTCGACGCCGGCGGTCTCCGCACGCCGGGACTGCGCGCCGGACCGCGTGATCAGGGCGACGTTCCGGTACATGACGACCGTGTCCTCCACGAACACGGCGTCCGGGCAGTCGTCGGCCGGGTCTACCTCGACGGTCTCCCAGCCGTGCGTCCGCAGGGCCTCGGCGTACGCCTCCCACTGCTCCTCGGCGAGCCCGACGTCGACCTTCTCCCGCTCGAGGTGCGTCACCAGGCCTTCGGCGAGGCGCGGGCCGGGGCGGCGGATGAGGGCCTTCTTGCTGGGCACGTCCGGAATCTTTCGCATCGGTGGTGGTCAGGGCCGTCCCTGACCGGCGCCCCTGACGCGGCGCCGGTCAGCCATCATGCAGGGCCGGTCCACCGGGGCCAAACCCCCGTTACCGGCCTGTGCCCCTCCTGAGACCCGCGGGCCTACGCGGGATCCGCCAGCTCCCGCGCGGACGTCTCCCGCAGTTCCCCGTCCAGCAGCAGCCAGCGGGTGATGCCGATCGACTGCAGGAACGGCAGGTCGTGACTGGCCACGAGCAGCGCTCCCTCGTACGAGGCGAGGGCCGTGGTGAGCTGGCGCACGCTCGACATGTCGAGGTTGTTCGTCGGCTCGTCCAGCATCAGCAGCTGGGGTGCCGGCTCGGCGAGCATCAGGGCGGCCAGGGTGGCCCTGAACCGCTCCCCGCCGGAGAGCGTCGCCGCCTTCCGGTCGGCGCGCGCGCCGCGGAACAGGAAGCGGGCCAGCCGGGCGCGGATCCGGTTGACGGTGGCGCCGGGCGCGAACCGGGCCACGTTCTCGGCGACCGTCAGCTCGCCGTCCAGGACGTCCAGGCGCTGCGGCAGGAACCGCAGCGGCACGTGCGTGCTCACCTCGCCCGCCACCGGCGCCAGCTCCCCGGCGATGGTCCGCAGCAGGGTGGTCTTGCCCGCCCCGTTGCGCCCGACCAGCGCGACCCGCTCGGGCCCGCGCAGGTCGAAGCCGCCCGCCACGCGCGCACCGTGGGCCAGGCGCAGGTCCCGGAGCGTGAGCACGTCGCGTCCGGCAGGTACGGTCGTGTAGGGCAGGTCGACGCGGATCTCGTCGTCGTCGCGTACGGCGTCCACGGCCTCGTCGAGCCGCTCCCTGGCCTCGGCGAGCCTCTCCTCGTGCAGGATGCGGTGCTTGCCCGCGGACTCCTGGGCCGCGCGTTTGCGCGCCCCCATGACGATCTTCGGTTCGCGCTTGCTGTCCGCCATCTTCTGGCCGTACCGCTTGCGGCGGGCCAGTTTGACCTGGGCGTCGGCCAGTTCGCGTCGCTGTTTGCGCAGGTCGGCCTCCGCGACGCGCACCATCCGCTCGGCGGCCTCCTGTCCGGTGGCGAGGGCCTCCTCGTAGGCGGAGAAGTTGCCGCCGTACCAGGTGACCTCGCCGGCGTGCAGATCGGCGATCTGGTCGACGAGCTCCAGCAGTCCGCGGTCGTGGCTGACCACGATCAGCACGCCCGGCCAGGACGCCACGGCCGTGTACAGCCGGCGGCGGGCGTACAGGTCGAGGTTGTTGGTGGGTTCGTCGAGGAGCAGGACGTCCGGGCGGCGCAGCAGCAGCGCGGCCAGGCGCAGCAGCACCGACTCGCCGCCCGACACCTCGCCGATGGTGCGGTCCAGGTCGACGTGGCCGAGTCCGAGCTCGCCGAGGGCTGCCAGGGCGCGCTCCTCGACGTCCCAGTCGTCGCCGACGGTCTCGAAGTGCTCCTCGGACACGTCACCGCCCTCGATCGCGTGCAGCGCGGCCCGCTGCGCGGCGATGCCGAGGGCTTCGTCGACGCGGAGGGAGGTGTCGAGGGTGACGTTCTGCGGCAGGTACCCGACCTCGCCGGCCACGCGGACGGCACCGTGGGCGGGGGCGAGTTCCCCGGCGATCAGCTTCAACAGGGTGGACTTGCCGGAGCCGTTGGCTCCGACGAGTCCGGTGCGGCCGGGGCCGAAGGCGACGTCGAGCCCCTCGAAGACGGCGGTGCCGTCCGGCCAGGCGAAGGAGAGGGAGGAACAGGTGGCGGAACTGGACAAGTGGGCCTCGCGGTTGCGTGTGCGGTCAGGGCAACGCGTATCGAGACACCGGGGGGCGACCACTGCGAGAGCGGGTTGCGCGGGCATGCGCGGAGCCCTGTTGCGCAAGGACGGCTCGGACGGCCGAGGTCGCACGCGACGCCCACCCCGTCGAGGGGGTGGCGCGGTGTCTCAGGACCTCAGACGAGCAACGTCCTACTCCGATCGGCGGCAACAGAAGCGTTTCCCACCGTAGGAGCGGGTGCGACGGCGGTCAACGCATTATTCACGCGTCCCGCATCAGCTCCGCCAGGTCGTGGTCGAGGTCGAGGTGGAGGTGCTCCAGGCCGGCCGGCACCAGGTCGCTCGTGGCCCGCAGGAAGCGCCGGATCTCCGACGAGTGCACATGGACGACCGCGGTGCCCTCCGGCGCGCGGAACTCCAGGACCGTGCGGTCGTAGCCGTAGGGGCGGACGTGGACGTCGCCGTGTCCCTCGGCGTCGTGCAGACCGGCGGCGAGCAGATCGCGGGCGAAGGTCCAGCAGACGTCCACGCCCTCCAGGGTGGCCGGGGCCGGAAAGGTCATGCGGACCGCGAAGGGATCGCGTCGGTCGTAGCGCAGGGTGGCGGGGATGTTCGGCATCCGGGGCGCGGCGGCGACCAGGCGGGCCTCGACGGGCTGCTCGATGACGGTGGACAACGCCTTGCTCCCTCGTGACGGCGGGACGAACTTCCGGGACGGTGGGCCGGACACTGGAAGAGACGCCGGAACCGGCCGATCCGTGCGCACGGAATGCGAGTGACCTCGGTCACCGCCTTTCATGCACGGGAGTGACCGACTTCTCCTCCCGCGCCCGCCAGGGCGGTTGAGGCCGGTGGGGCGGAGTGCGAGACATCCCGGTGGGCGACCGGTGACGCCGGCGGGGATTTCCGAGGACCGAGGCCGGTCGGTGCGCCGTTTCGGGGTACCCGTCCCGTCGGGAGCAGGCGAAAGGAGTGAGCGCACATGCCACGCGGTTCCAGTCCCAAGCGGGAGCGCCAGTACGAGCACATCAAGAAGAGTGCGCAGGACCGGGGGGAGAGCACCGACCGGGCGGAGGAGATCGCTGCCCGCACGGTGAACAAGGAACGCGCCCGTTCCGGTGAGTCGAAGACCGCCGGCCGCACCTCCACGCACGACATGTCGTCCGGCAAGCGCGGTGGCCAGCGGTCCGGCAAGGGCTCGCAGGGGCCCACGTACGACCAGCTGTACGAGGAGGCCAAGCGGCGCGACATCCACGGCCGTTCGGACATGAACAAGAGCCAGCTCCAGCGGGCCCTGGGCAAGGACTGACCCGGCCGCCCGGCCGCCCGGCCGCCCGCCGCCCGGCCGCCCGGCGGCACGTTCGCGGGCCGGCCCGGGGAGC